>WJJK01000074.1 GCA_014729705.1 Candidatus Altarchaeales archaeon
AAGGTAGTCCCGTAGGACCTACTTTATTTCACAAGTATCCCCGTCACAAAACTTATCCACGACACGATCCTCTTCGTCTACGGGGTTCAACCTAACCTTCTTTAGTTTACTATGCAATTTCTTATACTCGGACTCAGTAATTTCCTCATAAGGAGCCTGTTCGTACTGATGATCAGTCAAGGGCAAGAAACTCACAGATTTTAATCTGCTTTCGTACATGGACAAAGCGCGGGGCAAATCTTGAGACTCCTCCGGTTTTATAGTGATGGTAACCGAAACTTGATTGTCCGCCCAATAAGCCTGTATCTGGGCCGCTAATTCGAATTGTTCCCACATAGAAACCTCAGATTTACGACGATCAAAGTGATCTTCATGAACAGGGAAACTTACGATCATAGTATAATCAGGTTGCATTTTGTCAGGCTCAACAGGATAACCTGCTTCTTTCATAATACCCCAAAGAGGACTATTACTACCTACACGAACTCTTCGTATATAGTATTCTGAGTGAGGGAAATGTATACCTGGAGTTACACCCGGCAAAAGGCTCACAGTGCCGCTGGGCTTAACAGAAGTAACCTTAATGGATTCAGGAACACAGAGCCAATCAGAGTATATTTTGTCCCAATGACGGACTTCCTTATATCCTAAATCACACCAACGAAGATGCTCACGGAGACCTACACGATTAATGTTCTCCACTATACCAGTCTGGCTCAGCCCTATTCTTCTGTTTCGCAACATAACCGCATTTGTTCGGGGGTCATGAGTAGGCAACAAAGTAACTGTTTTGGCATACATATATGCATACTTAAGGGTCGTCTTATAATCTTCCAGATCTTCATGCCTGCTAGGAAAGGATTCTACTAAATTACAAAGTTCCCAACTTTCTAAACTTTGTTCCGAACAGGGATTACATCCAGAAATCCTATAATCTACCCAATTAGGCGGATCTATCATACGCCCATAGGCCTGGGCATTTTCCAACCAGAAATAACCAGGTTCCCCATTAATAGCAGTCTGGGTAGCAATATTGGTATAGTCCGCACCTACAGCAGCGACCACGCTATTGTTGGAGGCCCATCTTGCTAAATCATTATTTTTCAAGTTCTCTAGATCCTTTAGGTGCAAAAATTCTTCGTCTTGCATATCCCCAAAAGCAATCTCGGCGGTACGTCTAATACCCCCAGCAACTACGGCCGCGCCCGCAAAATTCATCAGATCTACAATCAAGGGGGTGTCTACCGGAGCCTCTTCGGCAACATATTTATCCAGAATTCTTAACGTGCGATCTATTAATTCTTTAAGGGGCTTATACCCCGGAGCAATACCCCCAAAACCTTTAATAGGCGAGCCAGGTTCTCGAATTTGGGAATAATCTATATCCGAAGGCAAAGAGTCCCTGCCTACATAAGAATCCAGTACCCGTTGAAATAAGGCAACCCAGCCTTCCCTTGAGTCTTCAACCACATGAACGTCTTTAGTCCTCTTAGGTTTCTTTAGGAAAACTTCTTTTTCAGCACCCTTGGTATCAAACCCAACGCCCACGCCGTACATGCTCATATCCATCAACCAAACGAAAGGTGCCGAAAAATCAGCATCTAATTCGGCAGTCCCGACGAAGCCGCAGTTATTCAAGGCGCTTCCGCCCTTATCGAATATAAATTCACTGCCCATCGCCCACAAACCGCGTCCCGGGGGAAGAAATTTGAAATCCCACATACGCTTAAACATTTCTTGGGCACTCTTCTGGGCCTTCCTATTACTCCAAGGAAGATTAAGACTCATGCAATGTTTCTTCTGGATTAAGAAGCAGCCTTCCACCACTCGCTGACAAGTTTGCCAAAATTCTTCAGTTTTATTCTTGGATAGAGGTCTAGAATAAGTTCGCTTGTAAGTAAAATAACCTAAGGGTCCCCATTTCGGCTGCTTACCCTTATATTTGCTTAAAAAATTATCACTCAGAGAAAAAGATATACCATCCCGTTCCACCAACGGACCTCCTTCACATACGTTTTAGTTTAACTTATAGATTAGAAATTGTATCGCCTACACGAATATTATTTTTCTCAAAAAAACCAAAAGGTACTTCTAATGCAAATCTTACCTTGTTTGAAGATCCTTGTGTAAACCCATTGGCCGGATCTAAAGTTTTGATTTCTGTAATCTCTCCGTCGTCTGAAATAAAAGCGACTTCCAGAGGAAATAAACAACCTTTGGGGGTCATGATGATTTCCATATTTAATCCGAAATCAAATAGCATCCCGTCGTAAGGTTCTAAACTGGCGACTCCTTTTAGGCCTTTCATCAAATCAAGTGGATTTTCTGCGCATGAAACATTGAGTTCTGTATCGTTAATCCGTATTGTCTTACCTTCTGGTAGCTCGGGCATCAATCTGTTTCCTCCGGTTGATGTATCTTTCCATGTCTCGCTTAGTTAATCTAATGTCAATACTTACCTCGTTCAAACCATCCACGATTTGCGGGAAGTTGTCTGCTAACTCCTCGTAAAGTAATGTATTTAGATTATCGTAGGCTTTCCTGCCTACATCAATGTAGTAGCCCAAATCATAGGCCACAGAACGGGACTTGACTTCCAAACTATCAGGAAAAATACCCGAAACAAACAGTGCCAAATCCCCTGTAATGCGCAAATACTCACGCTTGATCAGACCCTCGGAGTCTAATCCTTTTCTCAATAAATCGTTCAAATGTAGAGAGCGAGGATTTGCGTGAGGAGCATTAGAAAAGGTACAAAGAACCTCAACTACATATCCCTCGACCGGAGGACTTATAAATCTGTCCTCCATAGCAGATCCTACCAAATCTCTGAAAGTCGCTTCTAAAGTATCTGTCAGTATAGCCAGGGCTAAATCACCTCCTACTTTGTCCAGTGATCAGCAATCGTAACGGAAACCTCATCGTCCTTTCCAACTGGAACGGTTTTGACGAAGCGATGGAATGCCTGGCGCATCACCTCCGCCTTTATCTTAGCAACAACCTCAGCCTTATCCTCAGGAACTTCTGATACAATCTCGTCATGGACGGTGAAAAGAAGCTTGCTGTGTCCAAGGTTGTCATACTCTCGCTGAAGTCTATTCAAGGCCTCCTTGGTAATGTCTGCATTGGTGCCCTGAATAACAGCATTGTTTCCGGCTCTCCTTACAGAGTTCTTGGACTTACGGAAAAGATACTCATCTTCCGGATCGGCAAGATGATAGTACCTCTTCCTACCAAGAATAGTCTTACTATAACGCAGAGCAATGGACTCATGTCCATTTTTATCTAACCAACGCTTGATCCCATAGTAGGTGCTAAAGTAATCGTTAAGGATACCTTCAGCTTCTTCCGTTGAGATCTTGAAGCGTTCAGCCAGAGACCACGCACTCAGACCATAAGCAATACCAAAGTTGATCACCTTGGTCTTGCTTCTGAAATCCGAAACCTTGTGGTATATAGATAAGTCATTTTCACCAAATAAATCAAGTAGATTATTGTCTGGATGGTCTTCCTTCTTTACTTTCTTGAAGATCTCCAGTTCTTTATCGGAGAAACCAAAGACCTGCTGGGCAGTAATAATGTGAAGATCGCCCCCACTCTCAAAAATCTCGATAAATCTTCTATCTTGAGATACCTCAGCGAGAATGCGCAGCTCACAGTTATGAACAAAAACCCCTCCTACAGAGAAGGCATGTTGTTCTGGAACAGTGAGATCAGCTACTTCTTTTTCTCCCACCGTTTCAACCTTTACGGGCGCAGAATAAGCTTTGTGTTCCCATCCTATTACGGGGGGAATAGAAGGGTATCTGGTAAACAACTCATGCAGCTTGCTTCGGGTATAATCTCTAAGCTTACCTTGAGAAGAGTTGTAATAGTTCATAAAGAATTCACGGCGTATTGAGTGCCAGTTAGCTTCTTTCTTAGCCATCTCCTGCAAAGTCTTTATCGCTTCTTCAGACAGGACAACATAATCAGAGGTTGATCTGTACCTGCAGACTTTTCTATTAGCTAAAATTTCCTTCTTGATTTGGCTAATGAAACCGACTTCCCTTTCAAACAAGTCTAAATTAAAACTATCACAAATGCTAACACGATACTGAACGCCTGAATAATCTTTCCCTCCCAAAGTGGTTTTCTCGTAGTAGGAACTACGCTTGGAAAAGATTCCCAAACCCAGAAGTAGTAACTGTACCTGTCTGGACAACTTTTCTGACCGTGTAGAAAATGCCACTACGTTATTTTTCTCTGTCCCAATAAACCAACCATCCGCCTCGAAAAGCCCTCTAAGATAAGACTGTATTCCCCAACGACCGGACTGAAGAACTAGAGAAGGAACTTCTTTTTCGGAAGCTTTAGCAGGGGAGCATCCCCACCGCCTAAACTCCTCTTTTATTTTTTTACCAATCAAATCCCAGGAGGAAGTACCGTCATGATCTTTGAGGTCTTTTTTAAAACAACTCTGGGCAATTTGATCAAGATAAAAGTAGACATCTTGATATTTATCTTCACCCTTGGCAAATTGAACGCCTCCAGAACAGAAAGAACCGTCCCCCGTCCAGTATCCCAGCATTTCGCAAAACAAAGCGTCCCGGCGCTTTAGTTGGGGGTTATACCACAACCAATCCCTAGATAATACTAATCGATGATGGCTGGAAATATTGCCGGCTTCTACCCACCCATGGTCTGTGAGAAGTCTGTGGTCACGGGTGGATGAAACAGTAAATCCATCCACAGTGGTTATTTTTATAGTTTCTTTCCGTCCCTTGGGGAGATAAGCAGAGATAGGAGTAGTTCCCAGCTCATTCATAGAAGGAACTTGAATCTCACTACTAAAACACTCCCCCATGGGACTAATGCCATACTGAGTGCATACGAGCTCATCAACTGGAATGCACTGCGAGTAATCCGCCGTAAGTATCTTGTTTCCTGGGGCTGCTCGGAAACACTCACGGAACGATACCGTAACCTCTCCCTCATCTTTATCTTGAGGAATATTCTGAATGTTAGGCTTTTCTGAACTTAACCTTCCTGTATGAGTTCCCAACTGCAGCAAGGTAAAGTGGAGCCTATTTGTGTTTCTATTTATTCTTCGGAGAATGGCTTCTCCGTAAGTAGAGATTAACTTATCATAACCTCGCCATTCCAACAAAGAATTGGCAAGATCATGGTCTATCTTCTTAAGAGTCTTTTCTTCTGTGTTTTCAATCTCGTAACCCAGATTATGAAAAGCATCTAAAATCTGCTCTTTGCTACCGATGTTCACAGTGCTGGTGCCGAAAAGAGTGTTCTGATCCTGAAAAGGCTCGAGGATTTCAGAGATCCGCGACGCAATCTGGTCTTTGTACTGGGCACAATCAGCGATGATCTTTCGCCAATGCTCCTTATCAATACAGACGCCGTTGATTTCCATTTCCGAAACAGCCCGGAGGAACTCAAACTCCAGAACAGCAGTATCTATAAGCCCTTCATTTTCCAACTGCTGGCTTAAGAGATCGCAAAGAGGGTGTAGAACTAAAACGTCGTCTGCAGCATAGGCCAGCTGCTTATCAGTAAACTCCCTGTCATACTGCCTATCGGAGAAAGAACTTCGTACCGACTTATCCAGGGAAATACTCAAAAAGTGCTCGGTTAAATAGTTCAGCCCTTTATAGGGAAATTGCTTCTTGTTCTTATTAGCCAGACCATTTGCAACCAACTTCCCAGTAGCCGCTTCCCGCACAAGGCCGGAGTTTAGAAGCCGATATGCCAGCATTGTATCGAACATGTTATCTAACTGAATACCTAACTCACAGCGAGTTGCCTGGTAGTCGAACTTTAGGTTATGTCCGATTTTAAGAATGTTGGGATCTTCTAAAATGCCCTGCAGCAGCATGGGATCCATTTTCCGCGGATCAAAGAGATAGGCTACCTCCTCAGTCCCGAGCTGCATCAACAGAAGTCTGTCTTCTCCGCCGATGATGTTAAGTCCCGTCGTCTCGACGTCGTATCCAAGGCGGTTAAATCCAGAGAGATGATCTATCACCTCTGTAGCATGGACATCGTCCTTGATGTAAACGTATTTCCTGCTACCGCTAATCACTTCAAAGCCTTTCTTCTCTTCTTGACCATTTTCCCTAACTCTTCTTGGAAGCTCGTTTCACACTCAAAATCCAACAAATCCTTGGCCCGGGACGGATCAGCAACAGAACTAACCACACGTACCAAATCCCAGTCGCGGAAAACCAAATCTCCCTGGTACTTGGTGGTAGTTTTTATCTGATTAGCCAGGTCCTTGATAGCAACCCCTTCTCCAGTACCAATATCTACCCTCCCCAGTGGTTCTTCTCCCTCATACTTAATCGCTAACTCAAAAGCCCTGGCCGCATCAGAAACATGAACAAAATCTCGCTCTTTGTTCACGTTGAACAGAGCGATGTCCTGTCCCAAAAGCATCGTGTCCACAAGAAAGTTGACCATACTGGTTGACGTATGGGACTTGCTGAGACCGTAGATCTCAGACAGACGCAGGGAAACAGGGTCTATACCCATAAGGGGAGCGATCAGATGAAGAAGATCCTCACAGGCACGTTTGGAGATCCCATAGTGAGAGACGGGCTTTTTCGCAGATTCGCAGGAGGCAAAAACAATACGGGAGGGCTTCTTTTTTACCACGCTGCAGGCATCCAGGACGTTGGCCATACCTACATAGTTGGTCTCGGCACAGGCCCGGAAGTTATCCACGCTTTCAGGACGGGTAATGTGTGCCGCTAAATGTACCACCACGTCTGGCTTATCGCGATCTATGACCCGAAAGATATCGTAGTAGTTCCGGACATTTCCTACCACTGCGTTGTGGACGTTCTTCCTCTTGGGAAGGTTCCGGACCATAGAAGAGCCGTGGAGAAAGCTGTCCAGGATGAAAATCTCGTTGCTTCGATTCTTAGCCAGACGAGCTACGAGCTCATTTCCCAGGAAGCCGGCACCGCCGGTTATCAAAATCCTCAAAGTCTAACCTCCCAATAATAAGTAAAATGCGAGTGAAAATCAACTAACATCCGACATTTACATCTTCCCCGTGGATCTTCCTGGCTTCATGGGCGTAATCCTTATAACTCTTGTCCTTCTCCAAAAGCTCCGACGGAAGTTCTTCGGGATGGAACCAAACGAAATAGGTTAGGAAACATTCTCGAACCTCAGAGGAACCATCATAGTTATCGTAACACCCTTCATGCTGGATTCCGTGTTCTTCGGGGGAAGTACCCTCTAAACGGTGCTTGATCATCCAATCTTTAATCTCTTGGGCTATGTTGCCCTGGCGCAGGTATTCTTCAACCGCCGTCCAGTTCTTAAAACCACCAGCTCGATTTAGCATTTCCCGGAAAGGCTTCCACAAGGGCTGTCGCTCCCCAAGATTCGGACCACCGCCAAAGGTATAGAAGTTCCTCATACCGCGCGGCCAAATAACATTCTCTTGTTTGATGTGCTCATAGAGAATCTCATGGTCTGTATCAGCAAAATCTTGGGCCCTGGTCTGCCTCATACCAGAAGGAGAAATCAGAGATTCGTGAAGTCTGGTATCTGCATAGTGGATGCCGGGTTCCCAGAAGAAAATGAGGGGCTTCCAAAAGTCATCCAGGGACTCCCAAACTCTATTTCCCTCTCTGTCTATAGACACCGAACGGCACCGAATACCAAGCTGGTTGAAGTTGTTCTGTAGCATCCGGAAAGCGAAGTCCTTCAAGTGCTGCATTAGGAAAAGGGAATAGAACTCATCATCATCAGCAACGCAGCAAAGAGACACCTCCCCGTCTTCTCGAATCTCTCCTACCCGATTAAGGTACTGATTTCGACTCTTTGGGAAATTGTCACACCACTCGAACTCGATCAGCTCTACTTTATCCTTGGACTTTAGCCACTCCACACTGCCATCAGTAGAACCACCATCCACAATAACAAACTTATCGAAATAAGGATAAGCTCTTTCTATATTGGCAGACATCATGTCAAAACGATTGGTCACCATTTGACAGAAATAAGTTTTTATATTCAGTTGGTTCATTTTCAAAGCTCCTCGAAAAACTTGTTAATACGTACAGCCGCTTCTTGCTTTCCATGCTCTCGGATGGCTTCCTGGCAAGATAGAACTGTTCTTGTGAATAACTCCTCGTTATTCCATACTTCCAGTATGAAATCCTTTACTTCCTCATCAGAAGCGTTTTCCTCTATAAAGGGAATGTCCGCCTGATCATAAGGAGGGCAATCCTTCTGATTTTTAAACTGGAGAGGAAATCCCCCATGAGCAACGATTTCAGCCATAGAAGGAGCTGCGACCGGGTGGTGGACGCCTACTAACATCTTGGACTGGAACATCAGCTGCTGAACATAATCATAAGGAGCCCAATGAGAAAAGCTCTCGCTTCCCTTGGCTACGATTTCCTTGAACAAAATCTTAACCACATCTTCTTTATTCTGCGGATAATCCTTACGGTATTTTTGGCTACCAATCTGAACTCCGTCCACAAAACTACCCACTGTTCCCTTTTCTATGGCCAAATCGTAGAGAGCAGACATCACCCCAAAAATGTACTTAGGCTCTTCATGAGCATTCTTGCTGTACCAGTGAAACCTGTTACGATCAAACCCGGGTTTCTGAAATTCTGCGTGGGTAATAATGGGAAGCCAGTTAGCTTTTCCTTCCCGGCAAGATTTATAGTTCCAAGGGTGTATAGTAGGAACATGAGAATAAATCTTTTCCTGATCCCCACCAACAGGAAAGAAACCAGACCATACGCGTTTGGAACATCTAAAGTTATCCAGGATAGGTGTAATGTTGGTCTTATGGGTCCCAGGCAAGTCCGAGAAAGAATCCATAGCCACCAAAACATCGCAGTTCAAATCATGACCGCGGAAGTTATGAATAGAAGAAAATACAACGCCCTTATCCTTATAAGGCTTAACCGGATCATTGCTGAAAATAACAACCTCATGACCAGACTCAGCCAGCACTCCCGCTACGTGAAGAAGCCAGCGACCCTCACCGCGAAGCCTGGAGTTGAATCCTTGAAAGAACTGACCCGGGGACGAGATGTAAACCCTCATACTATTCTCCCCGACTATCGTTGAATCTTCTATACCAATCCACAGTAATCCTCAAACCGTCGGACATTTTTATGTAATCATAGTCAGGTACCAGAGAACGGAGCTTTGTGAGATCCAACCACTGCTTCTCGATCTCCTTAAAAGATCCAGACTTTTCAACAATCTTAGGACGCAAATCAGACCCCACCGTCTGGCAAATCTTTTCCATAAGATCACCCACGCGGAAGGTTTCACCAGATCCGAGATTAACAGCCTGTCCTCGAGTCCTTTCTATATTCTGCATCAGACGGCAAGAGACTTCTGCGGCGTCCCCCACGTAGATAAACTCCCGAACGTAGTCCGCCACCCCACCATAAAGGACAGGAGGCTCTCCATCAAGGAGGCGAAGAACAGAGCCGGGAATAAGTCGGCTTAAGTTCATATCTCCTGGACCATAGAGATTTGCCCCTCTTATAGTGAATGTAGGCAGATCATAGTTGTGATCATAGGCCTTAGCCACCAACCCTGCGCATGCCTTAGAGACCTCATAGATGTTGGAAGGCTTGAGCGCTTGATCCTCTCTATAGGGCAAATCCTTAGGATCAAAAGAACCATAGGATTTGTCACTCTCCATGCAGAGAACACCCTTAACAGTACCTACCCGGCGGGCAGCCTCCAATACCACAGCAGTACCCATAATGTTTGTATCAAAACAACCGAGAGGGTCCGCGGCGCATTTCCTAACAATAGGATCCGCGGCTAAATGAAAAACATACTCTACTTCGTAGTCCGCCATGATCCTGTTCATATTGCCTAAATCTGTAATGTCTCCTTGCGCCCAATGGTTTATGGGCAAGTTTTGAAACTTTATGTAACTATCTTTGTGGACATCATGCACTAAACCTACCACTTCTGCCCCACGAGCCAGTAGTCTCTCTACAACATGTCCTCCCAAGAAACCGGAAGCACCAGTGACCAAGACCGGCTTCTTATAAAAATCAACTAAACCCATTACGAGTTCTCCTTTTCTATTTGCGCATACAAAGCGTTCTGATCTTTCTGCCTTACACTGCTCTTGTAGTGCAGGATATTAAATCTGGAGGGCTTTTCCAGAGAGTCTCGAGAACAATCTACTTCAGTCCGATCCTCAAAGTTGATTATTTCCTCATGTACTGGATTCTTGTACCGACAATAGTTCCGGAAGAGACGATACTGATAATCAGGATAAACTTCCGTCTGAACTCCATCAATGAAGTTCCTCCTGGCTATGCCAAAACAATCGAAGAAGCTATCCTTACCAGGAAGAACCCCAGCATACATCAGGGACTGCTGGCCCTCAGGTACGTTTATTAACATGGGTATGATGTCTAAAAGGGTAGGCTCAAGACGCTCATCCGGATCGTGTAAATAAACCCAGTCTGTCTCAAGTGCCGAAATGGCCCTGTTCTTTTGAGCGGAGAAATCATTTTCAAAAGGGTGATGAATAACGCGAGCTCCGAACTTCTCACAAATAGAAACCGTATCATCCGTAGAGCCCCCATCCACTACAACCACATCATCTAAAACATTCAAACTATAAAACTGGGCGAGCGTAGCTGGAATGTGAAACTCTTCATTCAGTGTTATCATAGCGATGCCCAATTTCTGCTTAGCCATTTATTTCTCCTTGGTCTATCTGCTTAAGCCTTTCAACTACCATGTCCCCTACTAAATCCCAGGAAAAGTTTTCCTGAACAAAATGGCGGGCCTTGGACCCTCGGGATTTGGCTTCCTCTCGATTATTGTAAACATACCTCATCTGATTTACGGCATGTTGTAAATCCGGGTCACACCACCATTGATCACCCTTGTAGTAGGGAGACCAAGGCATACCAACTACAGGAGACATTTTATAATCCACCAAATAACTGTTGTTCTCCTTAAGAAAATCAACCTGCCCACCATAAGAAGGAGTTATAACCGGATTACCCACAGCCGCAGCTTCAAAGTGAGGAAGACCCCAACCTTCAGAATGCTGCAGTAGAACGAAACAATCCCCCCTCTTATGGAGACCCATCAGGTTGCTTTTGCTCATGTTCTCTACAATAAGATACATTTTAGGAAAATGATCCAGATTCATCATTTTCCTAAACTGAACTACAAGATCCCTAACAGACTCCTTGTCTCCTGCATGGTCGTGTAAATAAGTCTTCAAAACCAGAACCACATCATCCACCCCAGTAAAAGCGGAGCAGTACGCAGCCAGGAGATCATAGGGATTTTTCCTTGCTTGCCATTGGAAAATGGAGTAAAATACAAAATTTTCAGACCCTATACCCTCCAGATTAAAGTCGACCACCTTGCTCAGATCTGGAACATCTATAGCGTGCGGGATCTTACAAAGTCGAGATTTTACACCAGAACCCTTAAAGACTTCCATGTTCCAATCACAGGGAACCCAGACCTCATTAGCCTGGTTGCACGATTGCACCCAGAGCGGGTGTATGTGACTGGTCTCCCACACAGTATAACCTATGAGATATTTGTTCCTCTCGAACTGAGTATACCTTTGCCACAGATCAGGGGTACAATGGGCGATAATCTTATCATAGTCTACGCTATTGTTAATCAAACTACGTAGTGTCTCCCCATCTTTACCCAAATCTGGGCGGGTCTTCTCAAAGCTAATGGGGGCTAGGGTGATCGGGTATCCCTTTCGGTAAATGGACAGAACATAGTTCCGAGCAGCCTCTGCGTAACCA
>WJJK01000075.1 GCA_014729705.1 Candidatus Altarchaeales archaeon
GATTATAAGGGGAACAAGAGGAATAGGTGTTACTTTTTTGTCTTTTCGAAGAGCAGATGGTAGGAGTTTTTCAGACGAAGAGATAAAGTTCATTGGCAGGAAATACGGGCTCAAAAATCTACCCAAGAAATGGGAGTCCCAAGCAGTCAACTCGCCCCTTTCCAGACCCTGAGTGGAAAATAAGATTCTTCCTCTTTTTAGGGTAAATACAGGTCTCACTATAACCGAAGGAGCTGTGACATGGGGAAAAAGGACGACGAGGCCTGGGAAAGGAATATGCAGAAAATAAGGGAAGAGGAAGAGAGAAGAAAAAGAAATGAAGTGGAAGAAAAAGCGTATAGAAGAAGGTCGATAAGGCGGGGTTATCCCAATTATTGGGGAGACTATATTGGTAGGATAGGGGAGTTCAGGTAGTGTTATTTTTACAGAGGCTTCTTTTCTCCAACCCCCACCCAATTGTTTGTAGAGGCGGGAAGCCCACCCGTTGCTGTAGGCACTGGGATGTTTTTTGAACCCCTTTCCGTCATTAGGGCCTTGGATTGTTTTCCCCTCAACCCGGATGCTTTGTACTCGGCCCGCAGTGAGATCCTGGATCTTCTCCCAGAGATCCTCGTTCAGAGGTACATTCTTCGAGCCAATTCGCGAAATATATGTAGAGGCTACTCGAATGGGATCCGCTCTCATGTTTATCCCTGCCTATATATTGAGAGTTACCTCTTTTAACCACGCATCACAGAGTTGAGCACTCTATTCAGCACCATTGCCTCTTTGAGGTAACCTTTAGCCTCGAGAAGCTGCCTCGTATAGTACACGGCATCGACAATGCGGTCCTTGGAGCCACCATCAGGACCCAAGAGGGTTTGTGACAGTGCCTGAAATCCGCTGGCAATGGACCTCTTCCTTCGGTCCCATTGTTCTCCGGGACTCAGGAGAGCGGCAACCCGTTCTTTGTATTCGGGGTGCTTGAGGGCGAAACGAGCGAGCTTGATTCGTTGCTTTTTGGTGAATTTCGGCATCGTGTTCTCCTGTATCCGAAAAAAATCCTCATAGATTGGATCTGATAAAAGGAATACCAGAGAATTTCGGGTACTCCTCCACAGGAGGACACCCTTGTATGAAAAGCTTGATCCCACTTATTCACAGAGTTCCGGACCCCGAGCTTCGGGAGGAAATGCTCCGGGTCCTGGAGAGGGAAGGGATCCACCAAAGCCCTCCGAAGCCCTATGGGGAACCCGTAGAGAAGAAAGACCTCTACGAGGAACTGATGCGCATCCCTGGTGTTGACCGGGTAGAGATGTTCGGCTCCGGTAAATATGACTTGCAGGTTGTGATCTATCGGCAGTATCGGGCTGCATATGTATCTTGGGAGGAAATGCCTAAATGGGTAAAGAAAGCGCTGTTTAAACACCTTCGTGGGGTGAGAGAGTTCCATGTTCATGTGGAATCCGCGCATATGATTTTCACCCTGGAACTTGATGGCTGATTACAAAAATCTTCTGAAAAGAAAGGACTACGAGGGCCTTTGCCGAGCCCTGGAACGGCAGGGCTATGGTTGCGTATCTCGCCGGAGTCGCCGCAACGGATGTTGGTATTTGCCGGACCCTGGAGACGAAGATTTGGGGAACCTCGACCCGGAAGTTCTGTGTCGGATCCTTCAGAAACGTGGTTATGGTTCCTACCGTGGTTTTATGTGGGAGAAAGCGGCTCTCTGCATCGAGATTGTGGAATTCAGCCTTGGGAAAGGGTCTTCCGTAGACCGGATCGAGGAGGAAGCTGTTCTGATGATGGATCTGCCAATGGGGCAGATTGAAAAAATGGTAAAGTTATGTAGGGGGATATCAAATGAGAAGTCTGATCCCACTTGTTCACAGGGTTCCTGATCCTGAACTTCGGGAAGAAATGCTCCGGGTCCTGGAAAGGGAAGGTGTCTATAATCGGAAGAAGCCCGATCCCCAATGTGATGGGCTCTATGATCTTCTCACGAAAATTCCTGGGGTGATGATGGTTTCCGTCAGGAGTACATATCCCAAACTGATAGAGGTCGTGGTCCACAAGGAAAACAGTTATAGCGAGAACCGAATGGTTTCCCATTTCAATGAAATCATCACCAGTCTGCTGCCCCCCATCAGAGAGATCCGCACCCGTGTGGCTGTAGATCGGATTTCTTACGAGGTGTTCCTTGAAGGATATTGAAAGACTGATAAGGGAGATTGAGTTGCAGAGGGCCCCTGCTGACGAACTCCTTTCCCTCCTGGTCCGGACCGGAGATCAAAGTCTCGTAGACCGAGTTTTTGCTCTTGTGGAGGAGCAGGAAGAATACTGGCGTGGGATGAAAAAAAGGCTGGCTGGGTTTGGTTCCAATCAGGTCATCGCAGCATGGGGAAACGAGTACGGGGTCCTTTCCGTCAAAGGCGGCATGGATCACCTGTATGGCCCGGTGACAGCGGATGCTCTCTGTGGGGGAGTTGATATTCGGCCACAAATGGTCTCGTACAGGAAAGGGTTCCCAGATAACCTATGCGGTCGCTGTGCTCGGTCGAAGGATTTGAGGTGGCCAAGGCTCGAGGAGTTTCGAGAAATCAAAAAGAACCTAGCCTACTCCTTGTGGGGTCTCCTTTTTGGGGTCTTCGATGGAAGCTATCTTATGAATTATTACCATCTCAGGGCACATCTGGGGGGAGCCCTTTGCGGAGCGCGTATTGAAAATACATCTTATTTTTCCTGGAGATCTGTCCCCTCTGACCGTCAGTGTCCATTTTGTCTTGAGCGGGTGTCCCTGGAGAGAATAGCGGAGGACTGCGGTTGATGAGAACGAGAGGCACAATACATGCGATGGGAACCATTCAGAGGATTACTGGTAGACGGTACCCGAAAGTGGAAACTCTCATCGAGGGAGCTGACCCGGAGACGGTCCTCCAGGTCATGGCTATGCTCCGAGACTTCGAGCAGGTTCTTAATCGGGAGAAGAAGACCTTCCGGCCTTTCCCGGGCGGTCCTCGATTGAGGTGCTAGATGAGGCTGGTCACTAAAACCTGGCGTGTTCTGGATATCAGAGACGGGAGATATTTTACCTCTCGATCCATCCATACGACCCTCGAAGGAGGGCGTTTCAGGGATAGTGAGACTCACACTCGGTCCTCCTCCTGGAGAAATGTGGGCGTTACCACGGCTCGGAAGAATATCAGCCATTACACAACAACGAAAAGTAAATGGGTTGAGTCCCCGGTAGAGCCCCTGACGGGAACCGAAACCGGTCTTTTCGACGAGACTCACTGGATGAGGCTCGAATAATCCCTGTATGCCTCCCTATTTTCCATTCCTTTAATCAGGTCCTCGGATTTCATTTTGGTCCTTCAATTATCTCCTTCATGGAGTTATCAATGGCCTCGAGCATGGCCCTGTCAATGTCCCTCTGAATCCAGTCCTCGAGATATTTCATGTAGAGGGAGGTGAATTCAGATTCAATGTGCTCCGGGGCTTTCGGGAAAACCAGCCAGGGATTCCTTTCCTGTAGTCGAAAAAATATCCAGGCAGCTTCTCGCCACCCTTCTCCGGCCCCTTCAATCTCCCGGATCAGTCTTTCAATCTTCTTATCCATGCCCTGTTTTACCCTGAGATAGAGTAGAACTAAGCATGGACAAGGAAAGAAGACAGAAATTGCTCGAGCTTGAACCTGGGGACACCGACCTCGTCAGGGAACTCCTTCATGAGAATGCCCGGGAGGGTAAAGGTCGGAGAGTCTGCTACAACTGTCTGAAAGAATTTTCCGACGACCACTGTGGTCTGAACGTCTCCTTGACCGAATGGTACTGTTCTCCCTTCTGCAATGGGTATGTCGAGGAAGACCACTTAGCCGTCTGCGAGGCTCGAGAATGGTGGGGTGACCTTCACTGTTCGTGTGAGGAAAGAAAAAGGATCTCCCTCAAATTATCCGATTGCGAAAGGCGAAGAATCTATAAGGTCAGGGGGAAATCGATTCGGGTGGGGATCTTTGACGGAAAGACCGGGTTTTATGGGATCTTTTCACTGAATTACCACCCCTATTTTGATACAGAACAGCATTGGGAAAACGGAGGCCAGTTGGAGGTCGTAAGGCCTTTATGGATGCTCCCTGAGGAATATGATCTTACCGACAACGAGCCCTTGTTCGATTATTTGACCACTAACTACACCTTGGGTCCTTTGGTTTATGCTTCACCCCCATGAAATAGAAGACCCCCTCCTTCTTCAGGAGAAGATCCGCTCCTACGAACGGCTGGGTCAATATGACCTTATCCCGGAAGTGTTGAAGGCCCTCATCGACCTTGAGAAATGGGAGATGGCTCGGGATTACATCACTTCGATTTCTTTTTCGGGGAGGCCCTTGTACACCTGTGAGTGTACGAAATACTACTCCCGTATCCCGGAATGCTCTCTGTGTAGTACCACTCCTAAGCTTGTCCGGGAGCACAATCCTCATGTTGGGAGGGTAGCGGCCAACCTCTCTCGAGATTTTCTTGAAGCCTGTTTGGGGATTTATACAATCGACGGAAAAAAAGACCTGATCAGGATCCTGGTTGATGCTTATTTCGTCGGTGCCCGATATTGGTTCGATCTTAAGACGGAAGAAGAGTGGAGGGAGTGGGGTAAAGGATGGTTCAAAGATCGATTCAAGGGACAACCTGTTTTCGTGGAGATGTATAATTGTAACATCATATATCTCCGATTCGGTTCGGGATCCGGAAGAGAGGAGAACAGAAACCGTGCAGCGGTTCACTTTGGAGGGCCTACTCTTGTCCACAGCGGAGAAATCCCACCACTCCCCCACCTCCCCGAAAGCCGGGGGTGGAGAGGAGAAAGCAAAAAAGCTCCTTAAACAGTTCTCGGAGAGATTCCGTAAAGGTTCCTCTCGAAAAAACCTCCGAGGACCTCGCATTCACTGGGAAGGGGCCTCATTCAGGATCTATTAATGATCCCTCCGATAAACGTAAAGTGGAGAAATTAACATGAAAGACCAAGTGAGAGATCGGTGTCCGGATTGCCAGGCCTCGATCGGGGAGCCTCACCTCGATGGATGCGATGTCGAGCGCTGCACGGTTTGCCGGGGTCAGCGGCTGGGTTGTAGCTGTGATGGCCACGAGCCTCAGGAGGCCGCGTGGACGGGGTGGTGGCCGGGCGTGTTAGAGTGCCGGGAGCGGGGATGGTTTATTGAACTGAACCCGGTGACGTACAAGATCGGGCCCCGGTGTGGGCCAGACCATCCGTATGCATCGGAAGATCTGAATCGGTGGGCCCTCTACAAAGCGGAGCGGGCCTTTTTGACCGAAAAAGATGAGGACACGGTGTCATAGCGCAGGATCTATCCTCAGAAAAAAACTCAGTAGCCTCTTTTTTTCTTAC
>WJJK01000076.1 GCA_014729705.1 Candidatus Altarchaeales archaeon
AAATACCGTTAGTTCAACGGAAATTAAAGCCTGTGGAGAAAGTGTAAGACCAAAAGAAGATATTAATCTTCTTGAGGCTGTTTCAGTGAAGCAGGAAGAAAACATGAGTCTTGCAAAGATTCTATAAGTTTTTTAGAACGGAAAAGCGATGGCAAATAAAAAGGATATGAAGAAGTACGACATCGAGTTGAAGCAACGTTCTGTTCCTAAGGATGAGAAGCACTTCTTTAATTACAGCGAGTTGGCGAAGAAGATGTGGTCGGATATCATCAAAAAAGGCCACGAGGCCTTCAATATCAGCTTCGACCACGAAAACGATGAATCCACAAAAGAGAGACGTATTCTTACACTTGAAATCCCTGATGAGTACAATAAGGATACTGGTAAGAAGAAGTATCAGTTTAGATGTGACCTCCATATGGCTGGTGGAGACTGGCAGGAGCCTAGTTGTTACTTCAGGTGTCAACTTGTGGACGGGTCACTCTATGGTGTGACACGATATCCGGGAAGCATCCGTTCCTATGGGGATAATTTCTTCATTGTGATACCCGGGCCCCAAGACGGAAACACTCGTCTAGATGAGGGAAAAGACGGAGGGTTCGTAGCGATAGATTCCACATCTAGCAAGGAGAAAGCTCCTAAACTAGACACGGAGCGCGCGTGGGAATATCTCGGAGAGTATCTTACAGACTTACTCTTAGAGGAACTAAAGAAAAAGGAGCTCAACGAAATGCTTGAAGAGAATAAAGACCCCGGACGTATGAATAAAGCTGCATCTGTACTTGATGCCATAGCGGACAGGTTGGAGGCCCGCGGTCTTTTTAAGGAAGCCACTCATATAGATGTGATCTCAAACACACTAGAGAAGCTTTCTGCATATAACTCCTTTCAGGGTGGTGCAGCTACAAAACAAATGGACTATCAAGAACGATCTTTTATGCAGAAGGAAGCTCCTGGACTTATGGAAGCCGCCCGTGGTATCAAAGAGGGGCAACAGAATATCGTTCTTAATAGCCTTAAAAAACAGTATGGCCCTCAGATAGGGCAGAAGCTTTTTGATACAGCCGAAGCATATGCATGGGATCGAGGTCCTGCTATGTCTCTTGCTAAAAAATGGACACAGCAGAAGGAACAGGCTAAACTACAAGCACAATCGGTACCGGCAGAGAAAGCGCAAGATCCCTCCCTCCCGTACGGTCAAAAAAAGCGTCCTGTAAATCTTCCTTCGGATGAGATTTTCTTAACACCTATGAACAAAGCTGCGGCAGCTCTAGAGTCCCGCGGCCTTCATGAGCTTTCCACAAAGCTAAAAGAACTTGGGCAACACATCGTGAAGTACTTAAAAACTATGGAGAATGATGTTGTTAAGGAAGTCACAAAAAAGGTTAAGAAAAAGAAATAGGTCTATTCCTATTTTAATATTCTATTGATAAAAAGCCCCTATTTGATATCTATATCTCAAATAGGGGCTTTTTTATGCTAAAATCATTGTATTTTTCTTGTTACTATGCTTTCCTCCAAGGAAACTTAAAACGTGCACAGATGTATTTTGACCTTTTACGTGAGGAGTTTCGAAAGCATGGAAAACGGGACTCTCTCCGAAAAGAGCAGTATCAACAGCTTAGTAGGATAAAAAGTGCGCTAGAAACTGGTGGAGTGTCTCACTCAGGGTGGCTTGAGGAATCTGTGCATACTCCACAAGACAAACGGGATAGGGCTCAGGGCACCCAGGCCGACTTGGTACGTAAGATACACTATGAGGGATTAGAGGGTCTAAATAAAATCCTAGGAGAAAGGGTAGACCTATACAACCTGGAACACCCATGTCCTCCCTACGGGGCCGTAGATATGGTTTATATGGGCTCAGAGACCGCCTACCCACTCGAGGTGAAAAAGGATCACGGAGGTCACGATTTAATAGGACAAATCATGAAATACGACCTTTTCTTTAAGATGCGTCTTCACTTAGAGCACTATAGATATGTACAGGCTGTGACAATTTGCAAGACATATGATGGGTTCGCGCTTCGTGAATTGAAAAAGATGGGAGTCCAAACCCTCAAGTACAGCACTAAAGGTCCCCGTATAGGGATAGCAAAGGTATAGGTATGGTGAAGAAGCATCGTGTGGTCCTAGCATATCTTGAAGATGTGAATGCCGGTATAGAGATCCCTCCGCATATGGCATCAAAAGAGGATAAAGGTAAACAGACCAGAGCGATAGAATCCATGCTTAAAGATCTGCTCAATGGCCCTCTTTCTAAATATAAAGACACAGTCTTCGCTGTGGGAGGGTCCGTACGGGATCAACTTCTTAATAGAGCTCCCAAAGATCTTGATCTTATGATCGATGATCCTAAGCTTAAGATGCGTGCGGCAGAGCAGTTCACGAAAGACTTAGCTCGGCAGCTTGGGATAACCACAGGCCAAAACCCACATGCCCTTAAGGACCAGTATGGTATATGGGGTGTGGTTCTTTTTTCTCCAAATGAAGATCGCACATTTAGGACGCCAGATGGTACTGATGTTACTGGTTACCAGATCGAAGTAGCTCCGTCTCGCAAAGAAGGCCCACGAAAAGGTGAGAAGCGTGAACCAGAGTGGGTAGACTATACTCCGCGCGAAGACGATGCAAAAAGACGAGACCTAACTATCAACGCGATATACAAAAATTTAGCTACGGGTAAGATAGAAGACTATGTCGGTGGTGTCCAAGATCTCGAGGATAAAACCCTCAGACCTCCAGAGCATCCAGAAGGTACACGCAAGATATATGAAGAGGATCCCTTACGCATATTCAGGCTTGTACGATTCACTGGGAAGCTTGGAGATTTTAAGGTAGACCCAGATACAGAGAAGGTTGCTATAGACTATGTGAATAGCCCTGAAGGCCGAGCAGAGATGAAAGAAGTTCTGTCAGGAGAGCGCATCCGAGATGAGCTTACCCAAATCCTTACCCATAAAGACCCACAAACGGCTGTCCGTGGGATGGAGATGCTGCGTAAATGGAATCTCCTTGAGTTTGTAGCTCCGGAGTTCGACAAGCTCATCGATATCATGCACGACACGGTCTACCATCAAGGAGAGAGTGTCTGGCAACATACTATGGATGTACTCGGGCGTACACAAAACAACTCGTTGAAAGCGCGACTAGGTGCGCTTTTTCACGACATCGGTAAGGTTTCGACCGCAGAAGAAGCTGTAGATAAAGAAGGTCGCCCTCGTGTACATTTTAAGGGGCATGAGGATGTCGGTCCTGAGATAGTGCAAAAAGCCTTGCGGGAATTACATTTTCCGAGTGATGTAATTGGCTCTGTATCCAAAATTGTACATGGACATATGTCCTTTAG
>WJJK01000003.1 GCA_014729705.1 Candidatus Altarchaeales archaeon
ATCAATTTTACTCCGTACAATCATCGAACCAACTCAGGTGGGTCCCAGGGACCGTCCCTGTTAGGTCATCCGATTTCCTTTACGGTGGTTGGCCCTACGCTGAAAGACCACAATTGTACGTGGCAGTGGGAAGCTATTGATAATTCTTCCCTTCGTACCGGAGACCAGCTTCGGATCGATCTGGATATCAGTGGAGCAGCTGGCCCAACTTCTTTCTCGGAGGCATATAAAACTTCTTCTGTCAAAGATGAAGGGTTGTATCTTTTTGTGTCTGCCCTTGGTGGTGATGATGGGCTTATCTACGACATTCCTCCCAGAACTGCAGTCACAGACA
The DNA here is from genome assembly GCA_014729705.1 of Candidatus Altarchaeales archaeon. Lineage (GTDB taxonomy): Archaea > Altiarchaeota > Altiarchaeia > IMC4 > SCGC-AAA252-I15 > WJJK01. The sequence goes on from WJJK01000003.1 coordinate 335, forward strand.
CTTACGAGAACCTCTCTAAATTTGAGGTTTTTAGGGTTATTGATATAACCGGAAAGATCGTAACTCTCGACCCAAACAAAAGGCTTGCTAATTACTTCGGTTTCACTGGTGGTGCCACGAACATCATCAGAGCGGTTACTTTTATTAAACCCTATGTTACTCGGTTGGCTGCTCTTCCCAGTGGGAGTTCCCCCGGGGCGGAAAAATCCTTTGTAGTAATCTCGCCGGAAACCTCTGCAAACTCAGATCTGTATCCCGCATACGATTATGGTTCTGATAGTTGGATCGGTCTCGGTGGGGATTCTAACACATATGGGTCGAGGCCTGCTCTCCCCATTCCCTATCCGACAAAGACGGAAAATGGTGACTCGTTCCTTACAGGGAGTCTTGACAGTGTTACCCGTGGTGGTCCCGTAACCACGGGTTATTCACGGATTACGAACATCAGTCTTCCTGTTGGAACTAGCTTTGATCCTGCCGATCTTGGTAAGATTATTCATATCACTAAGGTGGTGAAACCAGATGGTGTCTCATACCTGGGAGGTACAACACAGAATGTCCTTGGTTGGTATGAGATTAAGGATGCCGATTATACTGCCACGGATGGTGTAAATAATTATCTTCTTCTCAGAAGAATCCCTGAAGTTAATCCCTCAACCGGAGAGAAATTCTTTGGACCCGGCCCATATACGCAAGACCCTGACATCACCGTTGAATTCACGATCCATAATCCGGTTTCTTCTCTTTTCACAAGCTCATATCTCGACCTGGATGCTCTTGATACCTGTAGGTTGACTAATCTTATTGATCCTGACTGGGTCCAGAGAAGCTCAAAGCGTTCTGGTACAGGTAACGAGGAGTTTGGTTTAAGTTGGAACCGGGCAGACCGGGCGATTTTCGATACGTATAGCGACAATGGGACGAACGGTTCCGACCCGGGCAGCCTTCTGGATCTCGGTTTTCGGATGGTTCTGTATCCCGGCAAAGATTTTGGCGGGGTCGTGGTTCCAGACCTTGATAAGCCCATTGATACGAGAGAAGTTGTTCTCGATCCCTCCATTACGGATGAAGAGCAATACATTGAGGTAGATTACTCTGGGGGTATTGTACGTCTTTCTCACCCGGCCGTTTCAGGAAGTGATGTAGCACCGAACGGTTTTATTACCGGGACAAATAATCCGGATGGTCGTCTGGCTCTCTTTGCTTCTTGTGTTCCTTATAGCATGGAGAAAAGCCAGCTTGGGAGTGGAGTCCGAGTAACCGGTGGTGACCTGAGTGTTGCTACTGCTGGTTCTGAGCAGATCGTTCAGACGGACGTCTACAGCTCCAAGACTATTTTCAGCGTAGCCGCAACCCACTCCGTTACTGCTGGAGGAAATGTAGCCCTTACCGTAGAGGATACGGATAATCTCCTTCCTCCAACAGGTGTGGTGCGTCTTATTGAGGATGCGAGTGACCCGTATGGAACCTCTTACGGGGATTACGGATACCACACTAAGAGCACAGCAGTTGTAGCTCCATATGGTACGGTTACTACTCTCGAGGGAATTTATCCGCTTCCGGGAGCAACTGCACTTCCGGTTACGGTGACAAATGGTATCTCTGTTCTTCGTAGGCAGCCGGAAGTAGAGTACTCTGCAGACTCCACTTATGGAGCCGCTGCAAGGACTACGTCTTTCCGCTTTGCTTATGCAGATCTCACCTCAAGCCCTGACGGTTCAGTTGTTGTAACTCCCACCGCCATCGCCGGGGCGGCAGAGGAGCTGAGGGCTGCTTCTCCCTTTGGGTCCAGCAGTGAGATTGGTCGAGTTCACTTGGATTCGACCACCCAAAATTGGACGGTTGGGGGTCCTCCACATGTAGCCTCTGGGGATAATGAAATAGGGTTTGAGTTGATTAGAGGTAAAGTCTATACCTCTATGACTCATGATTTTGCTGATCAGGTTTGGGATTTCAAACCTTTCCTCAATAGAGGTATCTCGGTAGCTCCTTCGAACGCTGCTGCCGTTGACGGTAGCCTTCGAACAAATTCTTATACCCTCGAGATTCACGGCTCGGGTATCAGTGATCTTCCGACAGGATTTCTGGATTATGTTCCTGAGGACGAATTCAATTCCGGAAATCTTTGTGTAAGGGTTGAAGGTTCTACAATAGCCACCTCTGAAGAGTCGACCTGGGGAGGTGGGTTTGGATTATCTACTGGAGATCGAGTTCTTGTTAATGTAAAGAAATTCGGGGACCGTACCACAAGGGATGCGAATGCCCACGAACTTCATGTTCACGATGAAGGACCCTCAAACCCGATTCACTGGGCCGCTTATACGGCTGCAGGGAGTGACACGGTCACTGATCTTGTTTCAGGGATTAACTCTACGTATACGACACTCCAAGGCTGCTCCCCTGCTGAGGATTATGACTCTGATCGGGTGTTCTTAACAGGCCGCCAGATTTCTGTAC
>WJJK01000077.1 GCA_014729705.1 Candidatus Altarchaeales archaeon
ACGACACCCAAAAAGAAATAAGGGGGCTGGTCTCAAGCTTTATGTGAAAAACAGTATGTAGACCAGTATGAGAAAGATAACCACCAGAACGGCCATGGTGATGTGGTCTTTTTTTTTCTGTTCATCCTCCTGCGCGGATACCGGGGTTTCCCCTAAATCATCTTCCAAGTCTCCCATAAAACATGCACCTCCCTAAATTATTTCTTTAAACTAAGTTATATAAGCTTTAAAAGCCTCGCTGAACCGCCTACGAACGTTATTCGCCTTATCCTGGCAGACGTAGACGTCGATTGTGTGTTTCTCAAGCTCGTTTTCCTCAAGGGTGCGGGCGAGGGAGGAGGCTTCGTCGATGGGTTTAAGCTCCCCCTGGTCCATGATCTTGACTTTGTACTCCGACATCCGTATCTCCGGGTAATCAAGTAATAGGCAGTCTTCTTCAAGCCCTAGTTTATTTGCAAGTTTCTCTTCGATTTCACCCGTGTTTAGGGTTATGTTTTTTCTTTGCTTTTCTGTGTATGAAAGGATTTTTTTGCTGAAAACTTTTTTGTATAAAATCCTGTTGTCAAGCATACTCATGATTTTTTTCGGAAAACCCTTTTGGGATCTCATGAGACTGATTAATTCATAATCGTCCATAGCGCATATCCTTTGGTAATCCTCTCCGGATTCTATTATTTTTCTGAGCGCGCGACAGAACATGGCCTCAGCAATCCTTTTAGTGTGGTGTCGGTATACCGCCTGATACATGAGGTTTCGGTTGACCAGCAGGCTTTCACAGGCAGACAATCCCCCCTCCCCCACGATGATTTCGTTTTCCCCTACCCTCAGGGTTTTTAACACCCGCTCCACGTCGGTTACTCCGTAGGCTACTCCAGCGTAGTAGGCGTCTCGAACAAGGTAATCCATTTTATCAACGTCCACGGCGGAGGAGAGTATGCTTCCAAGAAGCCCCCGCCCTAAAATGATTTCCCCAACCTCTCCCGGGTTTATGTCTTCGGCTTCAAGCAGTTTTTTGATTTCAGGCATGCCGATTTTTTCCGTGGATAATTTCTCGTGGTCCACTCCGTATGATGCGAATATTTTTTCTGTGGTATGGGATAGGGGTGTGTGCCCGATGTCGTGTAGCAGGCACGCTGCCCGAAGAAGCTTAGTTTGCCTCTCATTTAATTCAAGGTGGGCGCAGGCAACACCGCCTAGGTTCATGACGCCAAGGCTGTGTTCAAAGCGGGTTGAATTCATTGAAGGATAAACCAAGTAACATAAACCGTTTTGTTTCACGCGCCTAAGTCTTTGCATATCCCCTGTATCGCATAAAAGGACTTCAAGCTCGCTTAAACCGATGTCTCCGTGTATGGGGTCCCGTATTACTTTATAGGGTTTCATGGATGTTACTCATTTAGATATAAAGCTTTACTTTTATTTACCTACCATGTGGTCTATGAAGCATGAACCTAACTCTTTGGATGATTTTCATGGGGCGCCGAAAACCGTTGAACAGGCAAAATCCTGGGACGGCTCCCCACTGATTGTTTACGGACCCACTGGGTGCGGTAAATCCCTTCTAACATCCTTAATAGCCGGATACTTCGGCTTTGAATACCTCGACTTGTCTGATGAACCCCACGAGGTTTTGGTTTCTGCTTCCGAGTCCACAAGCGTTTTGGGGGGCAGGAAGCTTTTGGTTGTGGAGGACGTTGAAAAATACCCTAAAGTCTCTAAGTTATCTGATTTATGCGGTAAAACAAGAAATCCCCTGATATTTACTACCTCTGATTTCTCGTCGAAAAAACTCAACTCCCTCAAAAAGAAATGCGGGAGGCTTCAAATCCGCAAGCCCCGCGCCCAAACAATCGCAAACTACCTGTCGGTTGTTTGTGAGAGGGAGAATGTGTCAGCCGACAAAGAGGTGTTAAGGAAGGTTGCGGTAAACTCTGGGGGGGATTTCAGGGCGGCGTTGATTGATCTGGAGAAAATCGCTTTAGGCTGCGAAAGCATTTCAGAGTCAGACTTGCTTTTACTTGAAAACAGGGATAGGAAATCAGATGTATACTGGTGTCTCTCCCAAGTCTTTGGGGGTCGGGACATAAAGGAGATCTCCAGGTCCACACTGAATATCGATGCCATGCCCCGCGACGTCTTATTCTGGGTGGATGAAAACACTCCCCGCCTATACAGGGATCCTAAATGCCTTAGGGATTCCTATGCGCATCTTTCTCGCGCGGACATCTTCTTATCCCGCATCAGGAGGAGGCAGTATTGGGGGTTTCTCCGTTATGCAGCCCCCCTTATCACCGGCGGTGTTAACGTATGTCGCCCAGAGAAAGTCCACTACACCCAATACCGGTTTCCCGGTCTTTGGATTTCCATGTCTCGAGCCAAAAAAACCAATAAACTGGAGTTAACTTTAGCAGAGAAACTCACCCCACATCTACATGTCTCCAAAACCGTCATTCGAAAACAATACATCCCCTTATTGAGGCGTCTGTTTGAAGGCAAAATGGTTTCGGAGGAGGATCTTATCGCCCTTGACTTGTCTTCCGAGGAAATAGATTACCTTAAAAAGTAGTTCAATCTGTTTGTTCTTTCTTATCCTGTTCAAAAAGCACACGCAGGTCGTTGAAGCTCACCCTCTTTTGTTCTTTTAGTTTTTCACGGGCCTTCTTGGCTTTCTCCTCAAGGTCCTTTTTCTCTTTCTCCTGCCTTATGCCGTCCAGTATCTCGGTTTGGGGTTTGATTGTCTGCTCAATCTCGGTTATCCGGTCTTTACGGGCTTTGATTTGGTCTCTGAGTTTGTTGATTTCGTCGTATTTCTTTATCAACTCCTCATGGTATTCATCGGATTCCTTGCTGATTTTATGAAGTTGATCATAAAGTTCAATTGTTTTTAGGTGGTATTCCTCGGCTTCATTGGCGTGTGAGCGTATCTGCGCTGTTAACTCATCCGTCTTATCATCCAGCTCCTTAAGTTCCTTGTATGTTGAGACCACTTTCTCGTGGAATTCATCCGCTAGCTTCGCCGCCTCAAGCCGGTTTCTTATTTCAAAGACGCTTTTGAACAGTTTCTTTTCATCTCTAAGAGGCATGTCGCGGTTAACCAGCTTGTCGATGTTTTTTTCATAGAGTTTTTTCAGGGTGGAGTCGGTCCCTCTAGCCTCCTCGTTTAACTCGTCTCTTTTTTGTTTGGAGTTTTTAATGTCATCCGACATGTCCGAGGATTTCTTGTTTAACTGGTCTCTTTGTTTCTTGAGTTCAGCTATTTTTTGGTTTATGGAGTCCCTTTTATCCCTGAGTTGTCGGGCGTCGGCAGCCAGGCTTTTGCATTCATTGTTCCCCTCATCCCTTTTATCCCTTAGATGGTCTGCGTCTTTTTGAAGTTTTTTTATTTCCCCGCCTATCTTGACGATCTCCTTTTTGCATTCGGAGATCTCGTCTGTCTGGGGTTTTATGTCTTGCTTAATCTTATCTTCATCCATCTTGTTGTTGGAGTTTTTGGGTCCAATATTTTTTAGCTGAAACGTGTTCGTCTATCCTGGATTTAAGTTCACTGGGGCGCAGGTCGGTTGCGATAAGGTTTTCCTCAAGGGTTTCCAACTCCTTCTGAGTGTCAATCAACTCTTTTTTGTATTTATCTTCGGCTTCCTCATCAACCCAGTATTCAAGCTGATCCTTTTTCTCCCTAAGTATTGAAAGCCTTTTCTGACTCTCCATGCTGTCTGAATACTCCTGGATGAGTCGGTCGTGTTTCTCAATCAAGGCTTCTATGAGTTTTTTCTCTGTCCACTCGTCCATATGTGTTTTCCCTGTAGTATGAGTGTATTTGATTCAAGAGTCTATATTAAAAGGAAACAGGGTATATAAAACCTTTTGGGTGTTTGGAGGCTTAAATTAGGGGTTTAACCCTGATTTTAGTTTTGTATTAATTTCATCAGGGAGTTGATTTCCATGGTGGGTGGTTTAACTTGTGTTATCTCCCAACTGTAGCCGAAGAGGATCCAGACGATGATTAATACAAAGAGGGTTGCCGCAGCCCCCAACAAAACTATCAACTCCCAGACCGGGATTTTCTGCAGTATTTTATTTTGATCCATGTCTTTGGAAAATAAATAACACTGGCTCCTATAAATACCTTAGAAGATGGATTTAGTCGTTCTTGGGACAGTTGCATTAGACAGCGTTGAAACCCCGTTCGGGCGTGTGGAGGAAGTTTTAGGGGGTTCTGCGACGTATTTCTCTCTTGCAGCCAGGAAATTCACAGAATGCGGTATTATCT
>WJJK01000078.1 GCA_014729705.1 Candidatus Altarchaeales archaeon
AAGCCGTCTTGTAAGAGACCCCTAGTTTTTTGGCATAGTCAGAAAGTTTCACGTCCCCTCCTATCTATTAAGGGTAAATATAGGAAGGGAATTGAATAGGCTTCTATTTTTTTCTACAAAACAAAAAACTAGTTAAGATACTGTTTCCACTCTTCCCAGGACTGAGGCCCGTGGACTGCGCTGAACATGAACTCCCACCCACCGGAGTGTTTCCCGATGTGTGGGTTTTCTGGTGCCGTGCAGTGTGGGCACGGGCAATCGCAGACGGGTTCGTTGACGTAGTAGTTGGTGCCCATTCTAGCCTCCTCGGATATTTTTTACTGTTTCCTGTACCCATTCGTAGGCGTTGAAATAACGGATTTCGTTTGCGGTAACGACCATTGCGCCTCCGCCGAATTCCCCGACTCGGGGGCGGCTACAGGTTTCAGAGTAGGTTAGGGAGAAGATCCCGTCGGGTTTCCACTGTTTGAAATACTCCTGTACGAAGTGACCCACGTAGGAAATGTCTCCTCCCTCTTCTGCATAGAACCAGACACAGTCGTCGGAGACGGTGTAGCAAAGGTCCCATCCACACCCGACGAACCCCTGCGAGACCGCATGTGCCTCCGCAGGATTCTCGGGTTTGAGAATCCCTTCCTCGTCTTCGTATGGGCCGCCTTCGGCCAGCTCGGCCATCCTGTCCAGGAGCCGTTCTGCCCATTCCTTTTCTTCCTTGGACTGGATCTGGAGCTGTTCACTGAAAAGTGGATACTTGTTGGCCATTCAGAGCCCCTCCCTTTCCCGGATTCGGTTAAGTTCGGCTGCCGCCGAGGCATCCCCCAGGGCGGTCAGCTGAACCAGGCGTTCCTTTTTTGTTCCCATGGAGAAGGGTTCCTTGTAGACCTCGTGGGTGTGTTTCCTCTCACCGTTTTCGAAGTAGGTTCGTCCTCCACTGACGTGCCGACCCTGCCTCATCTGCTCTTGGATCCAGGCATCGGCCTCTTCCTTGGTCAAGAAAGTCCCACCGTCCTTGACGTAGAAGCAGACTCTTTTCATGTGGCCGCTACTGTACGAATATTTCTCCGTGTGGAACTCGTACTTGCGCCCTTTCTTGAAGACCCATCCGATGTGGGTAGCTCTCTTGAAACAGGGGGTGTCGTAATCCCACCCGATGAACCGTTCGTTCCATCGGAAGACAGGATCTCCGTCCATGACCTGGGGCCTCTTGGGGTGATCTCCACTGGGGCAAACGATGAACTCAGGGGTGCCCCCTTTGTCTCCCCAATAATGGTCGCAACGACCCTTGAGGAGGCGGGTTCCGCTATCCTCTCCTCCGAGGAATCCGGTGTACCAGGGCTTGGTCAGGTACTGGAACATGTGGACATTTTCGACGTTCCCGTTGATCTCCATTTTGATGGAACGGGCTCGAATACTGTAAATATAAACTCCCATCCGTGTGTCTCCTCGTGTTGGGTTGTTGTGGTCACATTACAGGTGACGGAGCTGAGCCGATTCTGTGGGAAATTTTTCGAAAAAAATATGGCCCGGCTACTGCATTTCGTTTACTCGCCGGAGAATTTCAGCGGCTCGTTTACTGGGTTCCCTGGTCAGGAATCCGGCAGCTCTACCGTTCTCATACGGGGGTTTTAAACCTTTGCTGGTATATTGTTCGGCCGTTGGATCATAGATACGGCCGCCTTTATCGATTATCCACCAGTGGGTAATACCCTGTTTGTCTTTCCCTCGTACTGCTTTATATCCTTTATTTTTTCCACCGAGCAGATGAAAGAGGGCTCAGAAGCAGCGTAACAGTGCCCGTAAGTCGGGTCCCCCGGTTTGCGAAACTGGGGCTTCAGCAAATCCGGGGTAAGCACCGCTTTTATTTTTTCGATCATTCCTTGTAGATTCCCCTGACGAGTACGGCATCCGAGTAGCGGTCCTCGTCCTCGAGGGTTTTGGCTGCATCCTCTACTGCGTACAGGAAACAGTCTTCCAAGAGGTCTTTTAGCTCATCTTCGTCCCAGGAGTCCAAGGCTTCGGAGGAGATTTTGCAGAGCCCTTCTTCGGGGAGCCACAGAACCTCGACCTCTATATCGCACTCGTCCAGGAAGCCATCGATCACTCGGTCGATGAAGGCTTCTTTTATACTGGTAACGAACTCTTCATCGAGAGCCCGGTCGTCGAAGAACTCGATCTCTTCCATTTTTTACACCGTTGCTTGAGCGCAGGTGACCCTGCTGTTACTGTGGTCGACGATATTCACAAATCCTGCGAGCTGCAGAATCCTGTGAAGATCCTCGGGGGAGAGTCCCTTCTGGAAGGTCTTCTTGGGAGAGAACCATCCGTCCTCGCAGGGAGTCCACTTGCCTTTGCGGGCAGCGTTCTCGACCTCCTTGAGGGGGCGGGCTGCGATGATGACGGTGGCTCCGTGCTTGAGGTATTTCTTCATCTCCAGAAGAATGTTGACCCGGTTTTCTTCTCCGGGCACGGCATTCAGGACGTAGAAACACTGTCCATACTGGAAATTACTGGTCTCGGGAAACTCCGGTTGGTAGTTGGGGTCGTATCCGAACACGTCGTGCTCCAGACTCTGCAAGTGCCTGGTATCGACACCCCGGCCAGAGCCCCAGTCGAGAGCGGGGCTCTGGGGGAGACCCAGCTTGAGAGATGTCTTCATGGGGAGCGTTGGGTCCTTGCGGGACATGGCGGTGCGCTTGCTGGCTTCTAGGATTTCGTTGTGGTCCATGATGTCTCCTTCGAATGGGGTGGTGATAGTGGTGACGGAGCTGAACCAATTCTGTGGGAAAAAAGTTACTGGGAACTTTGCAGGATGTAATAGTCCCAGGTGGCTATATAAAAATAATAGCCGGTGAGAAGAAACAGGGCCAGGTACAAGAGCATTCCGGCTACGGCTAGTCCGGGAAGAATATTATTTTTGAGGGATCTCATTCCTCGTCTTCGTCCGTGTGGTAGAGGTCTTTGAGAATTTCTCCCTCCTGATTCAGATCCACCCCTCGGCATTTATTGAGTCCGGTCATAGGGCAGACATCCACGTCTACGTCTACACCTCGGACGACGATATTGCCCTCATCATTTTCGAGGAAATCAATTCCGTCGAAGTAGGGCATTTCGGCGCGGACTTTATTTTCCAGGGCGAGAGCCTGTGCATAGGTCAACATATCTTCCTCCTTGTTGTTGTCCCTCTGATAGTGGTGACGGAGCTGAACAGATTCTGTGGAAAGTTTTTCATTTTTTTCACTCTCCTCTGCCCCCTCTGAATAACCCGGTGGCCTGAGGGTGTGATCCTAACCGGAGCTGGTTCACTTCCGAACAGAAAAAGGAAAAAGAAACGCCCCCTGGTTCCCCAAGGGGGAAAGACTGGCCGGCAAAGAACAGGACTTAACGTTCCCATACATACGGGAAACAGCCTGGTTGCAAGGTAACAGTCGACGGGGGCGTTTCTTTAACTTTAAAAGCCTCTCACCTTCTCCTTTTTACTTCACGGTCAACCTCCTTCCGTGCTTCGGTTTTTGAGAGCCCCAGCGGGGGGAGCAAGAGGTACGTGTTATGACGTTTCCTACAGCTCTTTTTGGAGCAGTGACTTGGTTTGCAGAAAAAGTTCTCTTGGTTATTCAGCAAATGCTGGTACGCAATTTCAGCGGGGTTCTTACTATACTTTGTGCATTTACATGCGGGGTAATGTTTCCATTTCCTTCCAGCGAATAGGTAACCCTTCCTGATTAGTTTTTTTGCGGCATTTTTATCCCTGATACAGAAGGGCTTGAAAGGAAGCCTCTCCAGGACGGTCTCCTGGAGGGCATGATCGTTCAGTCTGATTGCGTAGCGAAAAACCGAATAGAGAGAACTACGACTGCCTTCCTCAAGCAGGCGTTGGATCTCAATTCGGTTCATGTCTCACTCTGGGTGTGCGTCGAGAGCGGCAGCCTCGTCGGCGTCCGGGTTGTCGAAGAGATCGCTGTCACCGATATCCTCGGTGCCGTCTGCCAACTGGCAGATCATCTCTCCGGGCATCCCGTACTCCCCCCGCTCCCAGTGGCTGAAACGGCAA
>WJJK01000079.1 GCA_014729705.1 Candidatus Altarchaeales archaeon
AAGCCGTCTTGTAAGAGACCCCTAGTTTTTTGGCATAGTCAGAAAGTTTCACGTCCCCTCCTATCTATTAAGGGTAAATATAGGAAGGGAATTGAATAGGCTTCTATTTTTTTCTACAAAACAAAAAACTAGTTAAGATACGGTCATGTCAACCCCCTTGAAAAGGGGGTATGGTGTCTTGTATCCCTTTCCATGGAGATGAAAAATGCATCAGTACGAGAATTTTGATAGAGCTTTTGTGCGCCTGCCGATACGCACGGAAAATTTCCGGAAACGACTTGAGGAAGACTTCAGGGTCCGGATCTACAAAGGCATTGCTTATGAGCCGCCCAAGGACCCACCCAAGGGCCAGATGTCTTTCTTCAGCGAAGGTCAATTTGTCTTCCTCCTTGAGGATAAACCCCGATCCGGAAAAAAGAGGATGGGGTGGGCCATTGTAGAGAATGCCTCCCCCTGGATGGGATTTTTGTCGGTTGCCCTTCTTCCAAAGTATCGGAAGAAGATGAATACGGATGATTCCGGAAAATTCCTCCCCAAAACCGAAAGACCGATTGTTTACGGGAAAACAGAACTCCACATCCCAATCCGGAAAAAAGGCCATCCAGATCTCCTCGTACCGGAAGAGATCCTCCCCCCCGAACCAGAGTGGTACGTTGGCCACAAATGGAGAAACAGCATCCAGGACCCAAAAAGGATCGTCATCCATCTCCTGCGGGAAGACGTCCTACAAGGATTCATGTCCCAAACTTTCCGGGATATCCGAGGGGAGAGATTTCCTTTCCACATTTTCGACGAGATGAGGGAAGAAGACAGAGAAATCTACACGGCAAACCTCCTTCTCCCAACCCCTAAAAAGGACGCTGTCATTGAGACCACAGCAACAAGGAATCCCGCGCCGGAACCGGTAAAGGTACCAGAATGGGATGGGTGGGACGATCTGGAAGAAGCTTTGGGGGATGCCGAGGAGAAAAAACCGGAGAAACAAGAGGAACAGCATCCTCAACCCTCCTTCGGATTTGAAGAAACTCCCTTCGAAACCGAAAAACCTCGTCCTGTGGGAACTGTAGATCGGATCAACTCCCTTCTGGTGGGGCTCGAGGAAGTCTCACAACAAACCAAATCTGTTGTTGCCCCACTCTTAGATCAGATTGAGACACAGGCTTCTGCCATTGCCAATCTGAGAAGGGAGCTGGAAAACCTCAAGGGAGACCGGGAAGGAATCGAAAGAACAAACCTCAGCGTCCGTCGTCTGGCAAAGCTACTAGTTCACAACCCCAGAACCCCTGAGGATGAATTAAAAATCTCCTGTGAGAAACTGACAAAAGCCTATGTCGGAAGAGTCCTTAAAGATGCCAATCTAGAAACCAATGGGAAAACCCTATCTCCCCAGGAAAGGAAAGAGGCCGCAGCAAAGAGAAGGACAATTGCAGGCAACATTCGCAGAGAAATTTGTGAAGAAGTGAAACAGAAAAATGGTATCGATATTACCATGCTGCGCCAGCTTCGAAACCAAGACAGGAAGGAAGATAACCACGTTCGTTATGTGGATGCAGCCCAGGATCTGGGGCTCCTCTGGGCCTACTACGAAGCCACGAGAAATCTGGCCGTAGGGGAGTGGAGACTTCTGGAGATTCCAAGCTAAATAAAGAATCCTTTTCCTCACATCGTGGATCTGGACCGGGTAAGGTAGAGGGGGCGGAACTATTGTTCCGCCCCTTTTTTCTTTCTCCATGGAGGGGCCCATGAGGGACCTGTGTTTCGTTGATGTTGAGACCACCGGATTGAGTGCAAAAAAACATGAGATCATTGAAATTGCACTGATCAGAACCTCTCCTCAGCTTGAAATCAAAAAATCCTTCCATGCACTCATCAAACCGGAACACATCGAAACAGCTCACCCTGTCGCCCTCGAAATAAATCACTATAATGAAAAGCGGTGGGGAAAAGAAGCCGTACCCCTTCAAGAGGCCATCGACCAGATCCTGGAGTTGACAGACAACTGCACTCTGGCAGGACACAATGTCGGGGGATTCGATAAAAAATTCCTGCATGCGGCCGTGCAAAAGTGCGATCGTAAGCCGAATTGGGACTACCACCTGTTCGACACGAGCATCCTTGCGATGCCGTTCAAATTCGAGAAAAGGGTCCGGAGCCTAACCCTTGAAAGTCTCCTGAAAGCCTTTGGGATCAAGGTTGATAAGGAACTCCACTCGGCTAAAAACGACATCGAATACACGGTTGAACTTGCCTGCAAAATGCTCGGGGCAATGAGGATTACGGGAGGACCACCAAAGCTCAAAGCTACCCTCGTCGCCATTGAAGGAATTGATGGGACTGGGAAATCGCACCTGATTAAAGGACTCCTCGAGAAATTTGATAAGTACGGGCTTTGTGTGGAAACCACTGAGGAACCTACCCGGGGTTCAGAAGAAGGGAAACTGATTCGTTCCTGTGAAGAAAGGATGGACCCCGAAACAGAACTTCGGTTGT
>WJJK01000080.1 GCA_014729705.1 Candidatus Altarchaeales archaeon
CCTGTGTTCTAAGGTCTTGGCTCAATAGTGCTGTGACCTCCTTTTCCCTGCCATCAGGCATAACACAGACTGCGCACTCCGAGGTGAAAGGATGGTGGCATATGCTTTGGTTTTGAATCGTCTTTGTTTCAAATCCTTTCCTTGCGCAGTAACTGTATTGGGTTTTAGCCTTCCCAGTTAAAAAGTCGAGGTCCGTTGCATTATCGGCCTCATTGAATCTGCATAAACCAAGCTCTCCTTGTGGGGTGGATACAATCACGTAGTCATAACCTAAGTCCTCGCAGTATTTCGCTGCAGGATTTTGCATCCAATTTATTTCCTTAGAAAAATCAATTGGATTAGCATAAGCTAAAGATGCAAACACCAGATATAATAAACCTAAACTCAGTATTTTAGTGTTTTTCATGGCCCCTCAACTTTTTCTGCGAATACCCCGCTCCAATCCAGTGAACAGCTTCCATATGCTATTTTAAAGTATCCTGCATCGCCATATGCTGTGCCCCAACTGTTTTTAATCAAGTAATAGCCTTCTATGTCATTCCAGCCTACTAACACTACCCCATGATTTATCTGATTATTCGGGCAGCTGTATATCCCCGTAGCCGGATCCTTGACCATGTTGGATGCATGCATTGAAACGTCTATCGGCCCGCTGCTCATCAAAGCTTTCTTTACCTCCTCCTCCCCAACAGCAACAGCCCAATTATCGTAGGTCCATAACCTATTCTCCCAGTCCCCACACCTGTCTGAACATGGCGGGTCTCCTCCAGAGGTGCTTGAGTAGGGGAAACACTCATCATCTGTTGTGCTCTCTAGTGGGCAGGATACCATGAATTGCTCTGATAAGTCAACATCTTCTTCAGGATTTAGGTTTATGACCTTGTTTCTACCCTCTAATGTTCCTATTAAAGCAAATATTGAGCAGGTTCCCGCGCTTCCCTGGTTTTTAACGGGCGTCATCCAATTACCTGTGACTCCTGATATTTCAGCGTTTCGCAGATCAAATTGATCGGGTAAAACATATTCAACACAAGCTGCCCCCTGACACATCTTATCCGTGGGGTTGAAGTTTCCATCGTCAAGCGTGTCGTCGCAGGGGCTTCCATCCCCGCAGTCTAAGCAACTATCGTAGTAAGTGTTTCCACGCCTGCAAACATGATCGGCCATGCTATTGGTCACACATTCCGGGGTGCCTTCTGTCTGAGCACATAAACCCTCTTGGGAGAATATTGAGTCTCCTTCCACATCAACGCTGCAGGCCCACCCAGTATCATCTGAGCAGCCTTGCATTATTTTTTCGAAGGGCCGGCATCTGCCATTATCCAATACTTTACAGGATATTGTGCCCGCTAAACATTCATCTTGCACGCATAATCCGTCAAGGACGAGGTCTTGTTCTATGTCGCATCCAAGACCGTTTCCAGCCCCTGCCTGGCATCCGCATATTTCAGGGCAATGATCTTGGCTGAAGTCAACCAATTCATCGACGCATTCATTTGAAAGACAGGCTGCGCAGTTACACGCTCCATAGTTTTCGTTGAAGTTCCCATTAAATGAGGCGTCGCAGGGTTGGCCGTGGTCGGCGTAGTCACATTCCTCCTTGAGGTTCCCAGATCTGTCACGCGATACTTCAGTGTATATGCAATTATCCTCTGCGCATAGACCGTCTTGAGGGAAAAACGCATACCCCCTCCATAGACTCCACACGTCCCGTAAACAGGCTAACCCGTCGTTTCCTTCGCATGAATCAAATGCCGGGTTTAATACATCATCTATAGTGCATTCATCCCCGCAGTCTAATGCTGCTGGGGGGTAGTTCACGCAGACGTCTCCGCTGCAGATTCCTTCAGGTATATCATCGCCGTCTATTGAGCATAGGCATCCATTGCAGTTGCTTTGACAGCCGCCGGCTCTCTCGCATGAACTGTCTGCTGAGAAATCCGCGTTAACCCGTACGTCGGGGATGGTTCCCGTGCAACTTGACCCCTCGCAGACGGCGGTTGGATTGAAGTTACCGTCATCCAGTACTGGGTCACAAAAACAGGGTGGATCGAAACACCAGTTGTTGCATCCGTCTGCAATCAATTCCCCCATCATATCATCGTAGCGATATATATGGTCGTATTCCCCGGGGGTGGCGCATATTACCTCTCCCCTCTCCTTGTTTTTCACGCATACGCCCTCCTGGTTGAAGTAATTATTTTCAAATGATGTGAAATCGGTTTTACAAGCCCACCCTGATTCAGTGAAACCGTCTTTAGTACAACCTATCCTCGCCTCACTGGTTTTGTCTTCTGGCTGGCATCCCCCCGGACCGCAATCCAGTGAAACCACGCCGGATGTGATGCATGAGGTGTCAACGCATACTCCGTCGGCTGCCCCGTCGTCGTCTATGTCGCATAAACAACCATTACAGTCTATGCATTCACATGATTCAAAGTCCCCGTTTTGGTTGGCGTCCACGTATTCCATACATTCGCCGTGGCAACCGGTTGTCCCCCACAGTGAGCGGATAACATCCAAATCATCTGCGCCCACGAAACCGTCTTGGTTTACGTCGGCGTTGTCACACCAACTTGGAGCCGAACATTCGTTTCCCCAGTATAAACTCAATTGATTTTGGTCTGCTTGTGATACCTGTGTGTCATGGTTTATGTCCGCCCCATGGCACCAATTTGGGGTGGGGTCTTCAACGTCTAAACCCAGGTTGACGCTTGTGGATCCAGCGACCTCATCAGTGAAATAATTTTTGGCTATAACATCAATACTCAGCTGTCTTTGACCAAAACCAACTTCCCGGTTTGAAGTGAGCACAACCCTAAAAGTCTGGGTCTCCCCTGGGTTGAGGGCTCTTTGAGTATATATCACTGCGCTTGAGAATCCCTCCTGCAGCCCGGTTATCGTGAAATCAAGAGTTATGGGCACTTCATAGTTGTTTTCCACTGAAAGATCGTATACCTCGGAGAAGCCGGGGTAGCTGTTGGAGTCTGTGGGTGTTACTGAGACGCTTAGGCTAGCCTGCACGGTTAAACTCAAAGCCAAAAGGCAAATGATTTCCCTTATTCTCATCTTTTTGTTTAAACCAATATGATTACATAAATATTATGAATTAGTTACAGTATATTCCCTATTCGGATCCCAAAGCCAACTAACTTCTCCCGATTGCGGATATATTTTTATGTTAACTTGATATACTCCTTCTTCAAGAGGAGTTATCTCCCATTGATTCTGTCCCACCGCATGATAAATAGGCTCACCTTCAACAAGTGTTTCTTCTCCCTCCTCACTGATCCATACAACCGCGTTATCCATTGGTTCGGATATGATGTAGTCTAAAATTATTTTATTGGCCTGCTGGTTTACGCCGCCCGTCGTTGTGGAGGTCGTGCTTGATGATGTGGTTGTTGTAGTGCTGCTGGTTGACCCGCAGTTGACGTAGAATTGAGACTCATATTTTGCCTCCGCATCATCTTTGCTGTCACAATAGCTTTGGCCGTTTGACTCCCCCAGTATCAA
>WJJK01000081.1 GCA_014729705.1 Candidatus Altarchaeales archaeon
CCTTAGAATCCAGTCTTTTAACGAAAATATTTTAACCGGCTCCTCGGATTCGGGGGCGGCGGCTTTGGTATGCGCCTTAGACTCTTTCTTCAGCACTGAATTAACCAAACAGAAGTTGTGTGACGTGGGTCGGTTGATGAGTGAAACGGTTTATCGAAGCATATTCGGGGGTTTAAGTTCCTGTGAATTCAACGGGAAAAACATTTGGGAGTCCACTGTACTTGGAGAGGGTTTGTTGGGGGATGTGTGTATTTGGGCTGTTCCTTTCAAAGCGGAGAGGAGGGATGCTGATAGCATCCACAATAAAGTGGTTGAGCACCCGGATTACGGTAAAAACAGCCTTCTCGCAGACACGCGGGTGGTGGAGGTTAAGGATGCCGCCTGCGTGTGCGATGTTTCAAGCATACTTTATCTTATGGAGACGGATGCCAGGAGGGCTCACAGCATGTTTGAGGACGTTGGAGTTAGCGTGATCACCCCTGAAATGGGGAAACTATGAAGTAGGGTGGAGTATTGGCGTACGAGGGGGTATTCGGTTTGGTGGAATGTGGCCGGCGGTTGTGTCGTATACGTTTTCTGCCTGAAAAAGGATGAGAACCAAATTAGGACGCTGCTTAATGAGAGATATCGTCCCCTAAGGTATAGGGTGGCCGGTGGTTGCCAGATTTTATAGCTTGTTTTCTAAGAATTGATTGTTATGAGTGTGGGAGTCGGTTTTTCAAAGACCATATTGTTTGGAGAGCACTTTGTGGTGTATGGTTACCCCGGCATCGCCTTAGGGATTCAGAAAAAAGTCAAGGTCGAGGTTGAGGGTTGGGAGTGTGGGGTGTTTTTTGACGACCGGGTTTTCGGGGAGAAGGTTTCTTTAGCCGATGAACCCGACTACATCACTTACCGTATTCTGAAACCCCTCTTCAACCGGTTTAATGTCGGCAACGTCCGGCTGACGATTTCAGCTGACGCTTTGCCCGCCTCAGGGATGGGTTACAGCGCGTCTTTAGCTGTGGCCTGTGCGAGGGCGTTATCGGCTTACGTGGGGGAGTGTTTAAGTGATTCCGAGATTAATGATCTGGCTTTTTTATGTGAGAAGCAGGCGCACGGTAATCCTTCGGGCATAGATAACTCCTGCGCAACCTATGGAGGTGTAATTTGGTTTATGCGGGGTGAGGGGGGTAATACGTTGAAGCCCCTCAGGTTAGGTGCCCCCCTGCACCTTGTTTTAGGTGATACTGGGGTTAAGGGTGATACTAGAGCGGCTGTGTCGGATGTGGCCGAGTATGTGGGGGCGCATCCGGCGGAGGCTGAGGGGGTTTTCAGGGAGTTTGAGGGTTTGGTTTATGCCGCCCGGGATGCGCTTACAGCAGGGGATCGGTGTGCGCTGGGTTCTTTGATGAATGAAAACCACCGCCTCTTAAGGAGGTTAGGGGTGTCCTCACGCAGGTTGGAGGAGTTGGTGAAAGTAGCAGTTGATGCGGGCGCTTTAGGGGCTAAGATCACAGGCGGCGGTTTAGGGGGGTTGATGGTGTGTCTGGTGGAGGATGAGGTTGCGCAGGAGGCTGTGGCATGTGAGTTAAAGGCCGCAGGTTATGGGGCTATAAAAACCCGCGCAACAAATTAAACATTGTTTATATACCTTTGTTTCCTATTTTTTCCAGAAACACGCCTAAATAAGATGACCATTAAATCCGACTTACTCCACGCATCAAGGGACCTCTACGCAGTGTTGGGTGGCAACGAGCTTGACAGAGATAGGGAGGCTCAGGCTGTCAGGGGGTCGACTACCGCAGGGGAGTTTGAGGACTACATGTACAAGAAAAAGCTTGCTAGAAACCATTTATCGGATTTCATCGACTACGTTGAATCCCGTAAAAGAATCAGTCGAAGGGATGCGGCGGTGCTTAGGAAAAAGCTTGAAGGGCTTTTTGTGGCTCAGAAAAACCGGAAACTAGGTGAGGTGACCGAGTTCTTCGAAGCCCTTGACGGCATCTTCAGATCCGATGAATTCACCGCCCACCAGAAAAACCTTTTAGGCGAGTGTGAGGCTGCCCCGCAGGTTGCGGAAGTAGCAGCGCCGCTTGATTCAGGGGACTTCATGGAGGAGGAAATCGATCAAGCGATTGAGGATGCGGGCATAGAAGTTAAACCGGGGGGGCATGAGAGTCTTTTGGAGCCTGGGAAATATGATTTCACCCACGCATGGCACATACTTCTTTTGATCGCTATCTCAACCATACTCTTTTATTTTTTCACATTATTGTTTTCAATGCCGTGAAATTTTTATACTTTAATTACTAATTATTTCTAAGTGTTTGTGGGGGGTTTGTTGGAGGGATTATTTTGCGTCAGGTAACATTGTTTCGGGCTTCACTTGCTTTTTTCATTCAAACGTTTTTCCCCTTCTTGGGGGCAGGTTACCTTGTTTTAAGGCAGAAGAGGTATGCTGTGGCAAGTCTTGTCTTGTTTAGTGTGTTTATTTTCACTTCACCTAACCTGTTCCCATAC
>WJJK01000012.1 GCA_014729705.1 Candidatus Altarchaeales archaeon
GCATTATCCCAAGGGATTTCAGGGTCACCGCGATTAAGACGCCTAATGTGACTGCGAAGGCTATGATTATCGCCTCCCCTAATGCGACTGCTATCGTGGTCTTATACATCACCAGTTCATGGGTTTTGGTTAACCCTCCAATCAGGGCGAGTATTGGCAGAAGGAAGCCTAACGTAACGCTTGTGGGGAAAAGTATTGCTTGTTTTTCTGTGAAGAACCTGAGTAACCCAGTTGCCGCCGCCTCCATTATTAGGTATAGGTGTGTGTATCCGTAGACGATTAATGTGGTTTCAAGGTCTGCCTCCCCGCCGAAGCCTTTCATAAGAAGGTGGAATAAACCACCTACTGCGAAAAACAAGGCGAAGTTAAAAAGCAAGGCGATGCCTGAACCCAGGAAATATCCTAGCAGGAAAAACACTCCGCCTGCCTCAGGCATGGTGTGCATCAATTCGAACGCCAGGTTCACAAGGCTTGCGCAGATGACTAGGGCGAAGGCTCCCCCCCAGGGTTTATTGGCTTTAATGTCTTGGAAGGCGTCATTTATCCTCCAGAAATTAATTAAATAAAGTATCCTTTGGGAAAACCCCAGCTGCCCGGCTGAATCCCGCACTCTCATGTTTTTTTTTTATTTCACTTGAATTTCCTGAGCGCAAGCTCAAGGGGTTTGTGTTTCTCACCCCACTGGTGTAGGGACTGGTTTTCCAAGGTAGCCTCAATCGCAGCCCTCATGGCTTCAGCGCCTTGCCTGGTGCCTTCGGGGTGTCCGTGTATCCCGCCGCCGGCTTGTATGATTATGTCCTGCCCCATGAAACCCATTAACTCGGGGACGTGGCCTGGGTGGAGGCCGCCTGAGCAAACCGGGAAAACCGGTTTAACCTGGCCCCAAAGCTGGGGGAGTCGATCCTGTTTCTCTTCGACTTTTTTCTGGGTTATCGCCTGGGAGATGGAGTAGACCTCCTCCTTAGGACCCTGCATCTTACCTACTGCGGTTCCGATGTGAAGTTGATCCACTCCAACAAGACGCAAAAGTTTAGCTAAAGCCAGCATAGTGATCCCGTGTCGGGGGTTGCGGGTTAATGCGGCGTGCATCGCGCGGTGGGCGTGGAGTACGACGCCGTAATCCTTCTGCCTCACACTCTGAACAGCGCTGAAGCCCAGCGTCACGACGTCCACCATAGCGTATCGCCCGCCGTGGTCCTTCACATAATCTATGCGCTCAAGCATTTCATAGGTCTCGGCGGTTACGTTGGGCATGTAGACTTTAGTCTCCCCTGAATCCCCTTCAGCCTTATCCCTGGCTCCAAGGGTTTCTGTTATCCTGTCTTTGAATTTATTGAATCCCTGGCTTGTGAGGTTTTCATCGTCTTTGACGACGTCGCACCCCCCCACCCAGGCTTCGTAGGCTACATTCGCGTGTTCCCTTGGGGGTAATCCGACCTTGGGTTTGACTATGGTGCCCACCAGCGGGCGCTCCCGCACCTCAACGACGTCCCGCACTCCCTGTATGCCGAAGCGGGGGCCCGCATGTTTTTTTATCATCTTAGATGGGAAGCCCACATCAAGAAGCCTTAGGTTTTCAAGAGCCTTCATCCCGTAGATGTTTCCCGCAACCGAAGAAAGTATTTGCGCTATGTTCTCCGGCTCAAACAATTCAAGGGGGTAGGCGATTTTAACTAATTTGTTTTCCTCATCCAGGGAATAGATGCTGGGACGAAGCTTCCCCCAGATATCGTCTTTCATGGTGGAGACCTCGGTCCAGGTTCCTATGCTGGATTCCCCTGCCACGTGGTTGGCGGCCTTAGCGAGGCTTACGCCTTCCGCGGGCTCAACGTAAAACAGGCATACTAAGTCGTTTGATTGAGGCTTGTATTTCAGGTCTAAGTATCCTTGACTCATAGTAAAACACGTATTTGTCTTTCCAAACATATTAACCTCAAGCGTATATAATCTTTTCATGGTCAGCAGGTCAGTGAAATACATTGTATACCGCAGGGAAGGGGGGTTCGAGGCCGCCCGGGAGAGGGAGGGCTTGATCATGTCCCCCAGCCTTCCGCACCCCATGGAGATGGATCTTGATAATCCCCGGGGATCCCAAGTCACCGACTTAAAGACTGTCCGCCCCGGCACGATACTGGCTCAGACGGAGGACGCCCTATACCGTGTTAATGTGAAGGGAAAATCGGTTTCGAAACCCCTTAAAACTTCTGATAAGGTTTCGGAGTCGGAGCTAGATTTAACGCGTAAGATAGTTAAACAATTATTCGGCGACACCACTTTACACGTGGAATCAGCCCACGCCTTCGACGAGACCCCGATAGCATCCGCCTTAAGCCATAGGTCCAAGAAGAAGATTTTGAGTGAAATAAACGACCTGGACGTATCTGAGGCTAAAAACCTCTACGACGCCCTTGAGGATCTTGATCACTCGGATCAGGTTACGGCCGAGCAGAGGCCCTTTTATTCCATGCTTTGGATGGAGTCAGCCAGAAGAATAAAAGATACCTATTAGATCACGCCTTTGGTGCTTGGAATATCCTCGCCGGCAACCTGGCATGCGCGTTTCAACGCGACTGCAAGGGCCTTGAATACTGCCTCAACCTTGTGGTGGTCGTTTCTACCCTCAACTTTCACGTTGAGGTTGAATCTCCCGTTTAATGCGAGGCTTTCAAGCAGGTGCTCGACGTTCTCCTTGGATACGTCCCCCACCTTTTTCTCGTGGAATTCCGAGAAAGGCAAATCAATCACCGCGTAAGGTCTGCCGGATAAATCCACTGCCACCTCCGCCCGCGCGTCATCCATGGGCACTATCGAGTGGGCTATTCGTGTCACACCCTTCTTATCCCCTAAGGCTTTGACTAGTGTCTCACCCAAAACTATCCCCACGTCTTCTACGAGGTGGTGGTCGTCGACCTCAACGTCGCCTTCCGCCTTAACCTTTAAATCGAATTTCGAGTGTTTAGAAAATGATTCAAGCATGTGTGTGAGGAACTTCAAGGGCACGGCAATTTCATACTCCCCGCATCCATCGAGATTTAATTCAATTTCAATCCCCGTCTCATCAGTCTTCCTGGTTTTTTTCGCTTTCCTCATTGGAAACATATTTAGCTTAAACCCTTAAGTATAGTGGATAATCATGGTTGAGGACGTATTCGACGTCGTGGATGAAGACGACAACGTAGTGGGTAGGGCCACGCGCAGTGAATGCCACAGCAGTCTGTTGATACATCGAAGCGTCATGTTCTTCATACTCGATCACGTGGATCGTGTTTTCGTGAACCAGAGAAGCCCTAAAAAGGATGTTTTACCCGGCAGGTGGAGCATAGTTTTAGGCGGGCACGTGGATTGCGGGGAATCCTATGACGAGGCGGTGTTAAGGGAGTTTCAGGAGGAAACCGGCCTTAATGCGGAGCCTGTGGCGGTGGGTTTTTTCAGAAAATACATACCACAGGAGCGGGAGCACGTTAGGGTCTACGCCTTCCACGTCAACGGTAAACCGAAACTCGATGAAACTGAAACCGTTGGCGGTGAATTCAGGGATTATAAAGACCTTGAGGACCTCTTCACTCAACACGATTTTTTGCCTGAAACAGGGAGACTATATGAAATGCTTGGGGATTATCTTGGTAAATAGTTTTTTTATCTACCCCCTCCCTATATTGTTTTTGATGAAAAACTGCGGCAGATGCGGTAAACCGCTTTATGACCCTGGGATCGCCTTGTGTCAGGGTTGTAAGAAGCTTGTCTCAAGAAGCCAAAGCAGGTACGCTGATAGGGAGAACCGTAAACGCGAGCTTCAGCGGGATATGTTTGATGCGATGTCTTCTTCGGGGGAGGAAGACGACGATAAGTATTCCGTCGACTTCTGGGGCCTTGAGGATGAGCAGGACAAGTATTATAAAAAGAGGAAACGCCGTTAACCTAGGCTGAATCTCAGGGTCGCTGCCACGCCCCCCAGGGATTTGAGTTTAAAGCCAGCGGGGTTTTCATGGTTTATTATGTGGGTTTTGCCTTTCGTGTTTTTCACCCTCATCAAAAGGTGTTCGATCTCCCCTCTTTTTTCCGTGTACAAAGTGTCTGTCACCAACAAAAGCTTTACCGCGTTCGCATTCACTGCGGCCTCAACTTCCTTGAGGCTGTAGGCTACCTTCCCCTTGTCTTTGCCGATTTCCTTGAGTATCTCCTCTATGTATGCCTCCTCCCTCACCGATGATACTTCCTGCAGTATTTTTTTGTAGGCGTCTCTTTTGATTATTTCGGAGACGCCTTGCCTGCCGCCCATACTGGATTCGTCGAAACGCATATTATTTATCCACGGGGGTTTCTTTTCTTCAACGTGTTTTTTGAAGTAGTTTTTCTCGAAACCCGGCCCCGCCACAACCACCGCCTGGATGTTTTCGGAGGTTAGGGTGCGGTTCAGTGTTTCGATTATTTTGTCGTAGAATTTCTTTTTGTTTTTCCCCCGATCTTGGGCGTAGTATTTACCGCCTAGGTTGGCGTTTAATTCACTGTAGGTTATCCGGGATTCATGTATCAACCCCAGCGTAGCCTCCCCTTCCTGCAGGATCAACACCAACACTTTAGGTCTGAGGGAGGCTCCTTCAGCCTGCCGTATCCTCTCTAGCGTAGGTTTAGTTAACTTTGGTTTAACTACGGTTAAGGTGTCTTGAGTCTCTACGTTGAGGGTGTGGTGGCTTCCCAGGGACACAAGATCCCCTGGACCCTCATTTATTGTTCCCGATATTCTGAGCACATCGTGTTCGGGTTTGAATTCGTTTTTATCGACTAAAACGGAGAGGGTGAATGTCATCTTCTTGCCTCCAGTGGATCTTATGGAGTCGGCTGAGTCTTTTATGCGTCTTTGGGTCTTCATTCTAACCGTGTCCCCCCCCTCTATGACCTGTGAGAGGTACCATAGGTCATCGAGCGATTCAACCTGTATTTTGAGCCTTCCCTCCCTGATGTTTTTGCCTAAAACCCGCATTTTATGAACATTATTTAATACTTTTATGGAAACGTAAGGTTTATATACTTTGATGTGGCTATATTTATTCCCAAAAATCATCAGGGTGCAGGGTGATGTCAAAAATATCTTTCGCCTATTTTATGGCGCTTGGTTTGATTGCTCTCAAGTTAGCACTCTTTTAGGCTAACCAGAGGGGGGTAGACAGCACCGGTTTCTGTACTCTAAATAAAGGGTGATGTACTTAACTGGCCAGCCAAACACCTCATATCCCAAGGCCGTAAGTAAAAACCACACACACGCCAAACCCTTTTATCCGACCTACCCCCCTCACC
>WJJK01000082.1 GCA_014729705.1 Candidatus Altarchaeales archaeon
ACGGACAAAGAGGTTGCAGCATCCTGGCTTAACCAAGGACGAGAAGTCTGTATAAGGAAGAAGCTAACAGCTAATTCAGGTGTTGGTCTTTCCGTTATATCTAAATTAGATGATTTAGTAGATGCACCATTATATACACAGTATATACCCAAGATTGGGGAGTATAGAGTGCATGTAATTAATAATGCTGTAGTCAAAGTTCAACAGAAAGTCTTTCCAAAAGATAAGGATAATTCTGAAGTCAATTGGAAAGTCAGAACTCATGACAATGGCTTCATTTACCAGACTTGTGAACCTCAGAATGTACCTAATCAGGATATTCTAGAACAAGCTAAAAATGCTCTTGCTTTAGTTGGTCTAGACTTTGGTGGTGTTGATGTCTTATGGAACCAAGAACGTAATAGAGCTTATGTGCTTGAGGTCAATACAGCTCCAGGTATTGAAGAACATACACTCTCGGTTTATGTCAAGGAAATCAAGGACTTAATTAAAAATGCCTAGTCCTTGGCAAAAGATAAGAGAACACCACGATAAGAACCCTGCTGTAGACGATCGTGATGCAGCAGTGTATATTGATAACACGATCACAACTCTAGAGGAAAAAGAAAATGACGACCAAGAAACTGTGGAACTATATCGGCCCAGACGACATCAATTCTGTTGACTGGGAGAAGTTCTACACACCAGGCGATGTCATAACCCAATCCACTAACTGGGTCTTTGGCGCATCTGCGGATGAAATCCGGACTTTCATCCAACGTTCGTTGGAGTCCAACTACGTATTCGAGGCGGATGTCAATTCTCTAAACCTCGTCTACAAGGGTCGGAGAGCGGATGCTTCCGAATCCATTACCGGTGAGGATGTGCACGCATTGCGCGAGGCTTATTCTACCGAACCCAAAACTCAACCTACTGAAGGTAAAAGCAATGTCGAACCTACTGCCGAGACTCCGGCGCCGAGTAACGAACCTCTTCATTACCTTGTTGAAGGGGACGATAAGGCTGGTTACAGTACCCTTGACGAAGCTGTTGCTTCGGCCCGCAAGCGCCTTATTGGGGGCAATGTCAACGGCAATCAGCTTCACATTTTCAAAGCTGTGGCAAGGATTTCTATCGGCGAGCCGACTGTCAAGGTTGTCAAGCTCAAGGAAACTCCGGAGAGTAGCAGCAAAGACGACGACAAGTCCAAAAGCGAAGCTAGCGGACAGCAGTCGGAACCCGCTCCAGCACCAGCCAACGGACCCGCTAACCCAGCGCAGGGAGCAGCAAGCCTCGGCACAGGCTGGCCACTCGGTTGGTAATTAGGCTCTAGAAAGGCCACAGAAGCTCTGTGAGAGGCAAAAGATGCTCTTTAGGTATCACCCTACCTGAAACATTAAAGGCCCCTCACAGGGCAAATATGAGGCTCTCAGAGGGTAGAGGAAATGTATCGTTATTAAAGGATTAGAGAGGATATAGGATCATGACCAAAGAAGCAGAAAAAGTAGCTGAGAAATTTGATTCAGTTTTGGCTGAAGTTTCTAAGGTGCTAATAGAAGCAGCAGACAAGTATGGACCTGACGTTGGTGCATACGCTATTCAGACTGTTTACTATGATGCCATTCAATTATTAGTATATTTGTGTATTAGTTTCGTATGTGCCGTATTCTTCGGTAGCATCCTTTCTTTCTCTCTCAGAAAAGTCTTTGCTGCCGATTCGACAGAGAAGGAAATCGAGAACTTCGGTATTATCAGTGTATGTGTCTCACCATTTGCACTCGTTTCTACCTTCTTTACGGTAGGATTAGCCACTAACGTCTATATGTGGCAAACACTCTTAGGTGATCCTAAGATAACTCTAACTAAGCAACTCATGGAGAAACTACTATGAACAATGATCAAGTCGTCATTGACCTCTTGACTCGGACTCTTTCGGCAGAAGCTTTCCAAGGCGCAGTCTTGTCATTCATTGCTGTGATCTTGTTGTTCCTCTTTATCGCCATGATCACTAAGAAGTAAAATATTACAAGGGTAGTATTGGTTCAAGTTATCAGTATTACCCTTGTTTCTTCACAGCCTTATGTTTTAGAAAATTATTAGAATATATTTATTTAAAAGGAGACTCTATATGATCACACATCACACACTAGCTGTCTATGGCACCCTGAAGAATGGATTTGGTAACAACCATTTCATGCGTAACTCTGAATATCTGGGTTCAGGCATTACCAAAGGATCATTCTTTATGGATGAATATGGTGCCCCTATGGTTTTCAAAGAACCTAACTATGCACCAGTGAAAGTCGATGTCTACAAAGTACCAGACAGAGACCTTACAGGTCCAATCGACGGGCTGGAGTCTAACGGTTCCGTCTATAATCGAGAGGTTACAGAAATCATTCTCGATAATAATGAGGAAGTCGAAGCCTGGCTCTACTTCGGACTACCTAAATTCCAGCCTTCTACCCCAACACCACCAGAAGAAGAGATTTATAACTGGGGAGCCCAGCGGGCAGCCTCTTAATATTATTACCCTTCGGCTTATACAGTCCTTACTGGTTGTAACCAGTCTGGACTTGTATAAGTTTAACTTATATAAGTTATAATATATATATACTACGCGTACGCGTGAGAAAGGATACGATATGAACTTATTGGTCATTGGTGATTTTCCTGAAACTTCCAAATCTGCCAAGACAGCAGACTATCTGGATCTAATCCACAGGGAGTTCCCTATAACTAAGATTATTACATTTGACTTTTCCGGAGTGTATTCTGAAGCCAGAGTATGGGCTTACGACAAAGACATACCTTCGGTTATGTACGAAGCGAGTAAAGCTAAAACCCCTCCAAATAAGCCAGGGCATTGTCCGAATCAATTCCTGCGCAAGGTCGTAGACGATTATCATGTAGATGGTTTCTTATTCGTTTTCATAGATAACGACCGTGACAAATCCCACCACCGCTCAAAGATTAGGTCCTTTTTTAGGCGTTCTATGAAGGCTTTTAAGAGACAAAAGGTCTTCTCGAATAAAAAATATGCAGGAATGTGACACTTTTTTTCACTTTTTTGCCCCAAAATTGTCCCCTTGGGGGGAAATATGCCCTACTATATGAAGACCAAAGAGAAAGGCGAATGCCTCAGACTTAAGGACCTGTTGATCTTTGGTTAAAAGCAAAGGGTAATGCTCCAATAATAACAAAAAGGATACAAAATGGAGAAGACCAAACTTATCGACCAGGCTAGAGGTTTTTTAATAGAGCAGATTTTAGATGGACCTAAGCTTTCTTCTAAGATTTTTGAAGAAGGATCTAAGAGAGGTTTAAACGAAAGGATTTTACGAAGAGCTAGGGAAGATCTAGGATTTGAAACATACCACTATGGTAAATCTGGTGATTGGTGGTGGTATGATCCCAAATTAGAAATGTCTCCAGAACAGAAAAGAGACTGGATCGTATCGAATATAAACTGGATACGAAAGAATATTGAGAACTTTGATGAGTTATTTGATTCTGAACAACAGATGTTTGAATACGAGCTTGTCTTCGCTGAGAAAGAAGGAAGTGAAGATGAGACCATAGTAGAGAACGGACCTTGGCATATCTATAATCGTTCACCTAGTACTGGTGCAATGGTTCAATCTCTTCATTATGATAATCCTTATGAAGCTTTGGAAGCCCTTGGTCCTTACTTCTTTAACCATAGAGACGATGACACTCAAGTTGAGAGAGTGCCAGAAGCTCTACCAATAGCTGAAACCAAAGTCGAAAAGTGGTTGGAGAGTTTATTAAATGAAGGTCCTGTAGAGCTACAGAAGATCCACGATAAAGCTAAAAAGGAAGGTGTATCTTTTGTAGATGTTAAACAGGCTTTTAAAAAATTGAAATACGAAGAAATTGACAGTGGGTTAAATTCTACTTACTGGTCAAATCCCAATAGAGGGGTTGAGGTTTCTTATCAATACGAGCAAGATCACGAGAAAAACCAAAAAGAAAGATACGCTCACGAAGAAGCCTACCGTGAATATTGGGGTCGCTCATACTAATAATAAGGAGTCAGACAATGACCGAATATCATTATTTTAAAGGAATTGCGCGCTATAACCGTCTTCGTCAGCCGGATGATTATGGTAATTATGTCATTCAAGTTGAAATGGATGAAGA
This sequence comes from Candidatus Altarchaeales archaeon, assembly GCA_014729705.1. GTDB lineage: Archaea > Altiarchaeota > Altiarchaeia > IMC4 > SCGC-AAA252-I15 > WJJK01. Next base: position 4,144 of record WJJK01000082.1, read on the forward strand.
GAGTGCGGACAAATACAGGAACTCTGGCATTCAAGTAGCTATTGATGACGAGAATAAAGTATACTTCAGGCGTCCAGACACCAAAACAATCAATAAAGAATTAGTTGAACTAGGACCGCCTATGGTTATTGATACTGAAGGAACTAAATTAGATGATTTAATTGGACAGGGTTCTGAAGTTGTAGTCAAAGTTCGCTCCTACGATACACGAAAAGGAGTTGGACACACTCTGGATGCAATCCAAGTTCGTAACTTGGTGCCTGTAGAATCCACGCATGGTGACTACAATTTCTAAGTCGATCAATACCCTAGTCGCAGATATAGGCGACGTCCTGAGAGAAGATTATATTCACTCTCATGGAAGTATTGACAGCTTAGGATACAGAATTAACGAGACTTTAAGAAAGAGACTGGCAGAAGAAAAGGAAGAAGGTTCCGGTCTCAGGATGTCGAACTTTGGATCAAAATGTGATAGGAAGCTTTGGTACACTGTTAATCGTCCTGAAGAAAAGGAGCCTCTACTTCCTCATACAAGATTGAAGTTTCTTTATGGTGATGTCCTAGAAGAGGTCATTCTAACCCTGGCTCAGGAAGCTGGTCATAGAGTAGAAGGAGAACAAGATACCTTAACTCTTGAGGGTGTTGTTGGTCATAGAGACGCTGTAATTGATGGTGTATTAATAGATGTCAAGTCAGCTAACTCTAGACAGTTCACCAGGTATAAGCAGCCGGTATCTGATCTAAAAGATGATATTTGGTTTTCTACTTATATTGATCAGCTTCAACTATACCTTGAGGCGTCCAAGGATGACCCTCTGGTCGAGGTAAAAGATACTGCTGGGTTCTTGGTTGTAGATAAAGAACTAGGCCATGTGACTCTTAAATTGATCCCTAGGGACAAATCTAACTGGAAAGAAAGAATAGCTAGAAAGAGAGAAATGCTAGCTAGGTCTGAACCTCCAGAAAGAGCTTTTAAAGATGAGAAAGACGGAGAGTCTGGTAATCGAAAACTAAAGACCTACTGTTCTTATTGTCAATTTAAAAAGATTTGTTGGCCGGGTCTCAGAACTTTTGTATCTTCTTCTGGTCCTAAGCATCTTACTGTGGTTAAAAGAGAACCTAGTTTGATGGAAGTTGATTAATGTATTATAATAAAAAGAAGATTGAAAACACCATGAACAATCCGATTTCTAATACTTTACTGAAATTAAATAAGAACTATGTTCCATTGAGAGGCTTAACAGCTAAGACAATGGCTTTCTTTGATGTTAGAGCCATCTCAGACAATAAAGGAAAGGTCGAGAAATTAGTATTTCCCTATGGTGACGAAGCTCAAAAAGTAAGAGTAATGGAAACCAAAGAGCATTACGCTGTAGGGAATATGAAAGATGTAGCTCTATTTGGTATGGATAAGTTTTCTCCTGGCCAAAATATGAGTATAACGATAACTGAAGGCGAATTAGACGCCATGTCTGTCTTTCAGATGTTAGGCTCTAAGTATCCTGTAGTATCAGTTCGTTCTTCGACTACCGCTGTAGAAGACTGTAAGAACGCTAGAGAGTATCTTAATTCATTCTCTAAGATCTACCTCTGTTTGGACAACGATCCACCAGGAGAGAAAGCTACTAATAAAATAGCTGCCTTATTTGATCCAAACAAAGTACATTATGTTAACTTAGGTAATTATAAAGATCCTAATGCATTCTTACAAGACGGTAAGGAAAAAGAATTTACGAATGTTTGGTATAGTTCTAAGAAGTATATACCTAAAGGCATCGTTTCTTCTTGGGATCAACAATTCAAAATTCTTGGACAGAAAAGGGAAAGAGCATTAGCTTCTTATCCATTTCCTTCTCTTCAAGAGATGACCTATGGTATCAGGTCTAAAGAGTTAATTCTTATAACAGCTCAAGAGAAGATCGGTAAAACTGAATTTATTAGAACTATTGAACATCATCTATTATCTACAACAGAAGAGAATGTCGGAATTATTCACCTTGAAGAAGAAGAGCAGCGTTCTATCCAAGGTCTTGTGGGAATTCATATGGGGCAGCCTGTCCACTTGCCTGACTGCATGGTTTCTTTATCAGACCAACAAGAGGCTCTTAAAGACCTTACTAAAACTGACGGTAGGCTTAATGTCTATACTCATTTTGGTTCTGATGATCCTGACTTGATCTTGGATGTCTTACGATCTATGGTTAGTGTTTTAGGTTGTAAGTTTGTATTTATTGATCATATTACAATGTTGGTCACTGGATATGAAGGTGATGACGAAAGAAAGAAGTTAGATTATTTATCCACCAAGTTTGCTGAACTAACTAGAGATCTAGATTTTACTATGTTCTTAGTATCTCATGTTAATGACGACGGTAAGACTAGAGGTTCTAGGAATATCGCTAAAGTAGCAGACTTAATTATCAACCTAGATAGAGATATAGAGGCTCAAGATGAAAACACCCGGAACACTACCTTTGCCACTGTTCGCGGTAATCGGTTTAGTGGGCGGACTGGTCCTGCTGGAATTATTGGGTTCAACCCACAGTCCTTTAAGCTTTCTGAGATAACCTTTTCAGAAGGACCACAGGCAGACTTCGACTTTAACGTAGAGGAGTTTGCCAATGTCTAAACCAAAGGTAGAATATAAATGGTGGTGGAACTTAAATAAAAAGAAAAATCTCTGGGACCCTGCTCCAAGAAAAGGTAGGACTATCGTTGATCCTGCTTTTCATCAGCATAACAAACAGTTCAAATGGGAATACCTTAACTTCTGGAACTCGGATGAATGGCAGCAGATCAGAGATTATCTTAATGAAATCAGCAATCAAGGAAGGGTCTTCCATCCTGGTCTAGACTATAAGAAGATATTCAGACCCTTGTTTCTAACACCATTTAAGGACACAAGGGTAGTCATACTAGGACAAGACCCCTATTACAAGAAAGGACTAGCAGATGGACTCGCGTTCTCAGTACAACCAAACACAATCAAAATCCCAGGAAGTCTTTCTAACATACTTAGAGAGTATCGAGACGATCTTGGATACCGTAACCCTCGCACTGGTGATCTTAGTCATTGGGCTCGTCGCGGGGTACTCCTTATAAACGCCATTTGGACTGTAGAAGACGAAAAGCCAAAGTCTCACTACAAAATAAATGGTAAACAACTATGGCAAGAATTAACAGCCGAAATCCTTAGAAAACTTTCAGTTAGAAAAGAGAAGATGGTTTTCATTCTTTGGGGAAAGGCTGCACAAGAGTGGAGATATATGATTGATGAAGATAAACATCTCGTCCTTATTGGCCCTCACCCTTCTCCTAGGAATTTTACTCTTACATCTAAAGATGGTCTGAAGTTCTTTGGTGGTCAGTATTTCTCCAAGACTTGTGACTTCTTAGATTTACCCTACTCATTTTGGAGGCTACCATGACAAAAATAGCAGAAGATATGATTGAATTTGAATACGCCACGAGTTACGCTCCAGAGTTGCTTGTTGCATTCCGTACAGAAAACCTCGAAGGAGATACTTGCAATGGTTATATTTCATTAGAACGAGCAGAAGAACTAATGGTCGAATTGTCTCAGGCTATTGGTTACGCAAAGATGGCAGAACAAAGTCAAGAAGACTAAGAATACTACTTACCCCTAAATAACAATAAGAAAGGGGGTGCAATTGAAATATTACATTATTGATATTGAGACTAATGGGATTACAAATCCTTCTGTTATTTGGTGTATTGTTATAGAAGATTATGATACAGGTGAAGTCTGGGAATTCTTGGATAGAAAGAGTTTCAGAGACTGGCTTGACGAAAGAACTTTTGAAGAATCTATATTTGTCGGTCACAACATTATTGACTATGACGCAAAGGTAATACGTGACCTCTGGAAATTTGACCTGACGGGAACTTGTTTGGATACCCTCATCTTATCCCGTCTGCATTCTCCAAAGTCTAAGAACGGACACTCGCTGGAAGCTTGGGGTAATAGTCTACAGTTCCCCAAACAAGAACAACCAGACTTCTCTTATTTCTCAAGAGAGATGTTGGAATACTGTAGGCAAGACGTAAGACTGACTAAGGCTCTCTTTAAATACCTAATGTCTAAAGTAGGAGATTGGAAATGGGCTATAGAAATTGAGCATAGAGTCGCTATAGCTTTAAGAGACGCTAAAGAAACTGGCTTTTACTTTGACGTGCCAGAAGCAATAAATTTATTAAGGGAGTTAAGACTTGAAAGAGACAAATACGACGATATTATCCATACTGCGTACCCTCCTAAAGAGGTTGGTGTCAGGGTTAAAAAGCTTGTACCATTCAATCCGAATTCGCCTAAGCAAGTTATTGACAAACTCTGGGAAGCAGGCTGGAAGCCAGAAGAAAAAACCAAAGGACACAAAGACTTCGAAAGGGAAAGAAAAGAAAACTCGGAAGAATATCAAAAGAGAAAAGATCGCTTTGAAAGGTACGGATGGCGGATAAGTGAGACTAATCTAGCTACCTTACCTGAAGATGCACCAGAAGCAGCTAAATCTATTCTCAAGAGAACCATCTATGAAACTAGAGTTAGAAAACTAAATGAGTGGCTAGACCTAGTTCAACCTGACGGATGTATTCATGGTGATGTGATTGGTGTTGGTACTTGGACCCATAGAATGGCTCATCGTCATCCTAACATGGCGAATATCTCAGCCAAGAAAAGTATTAAATACCACACAGAAGAACTAAAGGAAATTGCTGAAGATCTAGGTGGTAGAATGAGGGCTCTCTGGACAGCTAAGCCTGGTAAAGTCCTAGTAGGAACTGATGCTGAAGGTATACAGCTTAGAGTCTTAGCCCACTATATGGATGATCCTGAGTTCACTAAGGCTGTTACAGAGGGTAACAAAGATGATGGTACAGATCCACATTCACTCAACCGTGTACGTATCGGTAGAGGAACCAGAGATAATGCTAAAACTTTTATCTACGCAT
>WJJK01000083.1 GCA_014729705.1 Candidatus Altarchaeales archaeon
GTGACAAAGGTACGGGGCTTCTTCATCCCCATCCTTTCGAGCTTTTCCTTCGCCTCAGGGGAGTTTATGAGATCGCTGAGGAAATTAACGAGCCTCTGAGAGTCAATCCGGCGGGATTTGACGTCGAACTCGAACCGAAAATTTGCCGTAATCTCTCTTTTATCGGAAAGCCAAGCCTCTTCCCAGAAAGTCCCTCGGAATACTTTGAATTTCCCTCCCTTGATGTCTTTCAGGAAAATCGTCTGCTCATCTTGAACACAGGGGGTCATACTATCATACGCTGTCAGGCGAATCCCATCTTCCCCGTATGCACTTTCATACCACTCATTCACCCATATCTTACTCATCCTCTGAATAGTTCCGATTAGTGTAGAAAAATCTTCTACGTCCTAACCAGTTTTGGGGGTCGAGGGGACTATACGCTCCCCAGTCGGATAAAAAACTCCCTCCGGGGTCCAGAAGAACCCTTTCCGGTTGTATTTACCCGAACGCACCCAAACGGGAATCTTAAATAGATCAGGCATCGAATTGTTGATCGCCGCATTCAAATCTGCCCCCAATGTGTTTCCACAGGAGGTACAGAGAAACACGGCTCTCTTCCGATTCGCCTTACGTACCCAACCACAAACGGAACATCTCTGGGAACGAAACATGTTCGGGGTCCTACCTAGAAAGAAACCTTCTTCCTCGGAGAGCCGCTCACATTTCTCTGTTACCAAAGGATACCGCCAGTGGCGTAAAAAGCCTTTTCGTTGCCGCCTCCCTTTTCGGAGATCTCTCACTTCTTCCAGAAACAGCTCCTGAACCTTCGACCAACTTTTATACTGATTCAGGGACCAATTTACATAATTCTCTTCATGGGTACAAGCCCTCCGAAACCCCTTCGAACCATGAGCACACCGGTTCTTTTTCTCTAATATCGACCGCCAATCATGACCGTGAGGGCACTTCTGGGTCTCCCAACCATCGGATAAGGTTAGAGTCCTATTGACCCCCTGATCGGCTCCTAGAATAACTTTCCCGGATTTCTTGGGCGTTTTCCCCTTATAAAACAAAGTAATGCAATTTCGACTCAAACGAATTGAACCCAACCGCTTGAGCCTTAGTTTCCATTTATTCGAGACCTTTGTCTCTTCTAAGGGAACCCGAATCCAGTAGCCGTTCTGGGAGGCTTCTTTCCTCTTGGTCCCTTTTTCTATTTTCCAGAGCTTCAATTGGACAAAGGAATCAAAAAACTCCCCCTCCTCGAAATCAACAAACCGGGGGTCCAATTCCGGATTTGCCCTTCTAGTAGACGGTTTAGTCAGGGCAGTTTTATTGAACTTCCGTTGAAGGGAAGGGGAGGGAGTTCCTTTCTTTTGAAGACTACGAAGAACCCAGAACCTTCTTTTTTGCTCTTCGATCTCCGCATGGATCATGGAGCAGGCTTGTTTTCCGGCACATTGAAGCATCCTTTGGGTAAATTCCGGATAAGCTTCCGAAAAATGTTTTTCCAGGAACCAACTCGGTAGCATAGAAGGGAGCCGGAGTTTATCCTTTTTGAGATCGAACCAGTACCACCATTCCTTTTTCTTTTTCTCGTATTCAGGGTTTTGATCCCCTCGGAATCCTTTCTCCCAAAGGTGGTCGATGATATCTCGGAGGAGTAAACGATACCTTTCAATAAACCGGTGGAGGCACTCGGTTTTCCCGGTGTTGGTTTTTCCTAGGCTATGTTTGCTGCTACGAATCATACGGATCTCAATTCATCAATAATTTTCTCCGTTTTCCTTTTTGCTCTTCTCCTCCCATAGTACCGGGCCATGAAAGAAGTAATAATAGAAACCAAATCCTCCATCAGATCTTCCTGGTCCTCTTCTACTTCATTTATGATTTCCAGTTTTTTCCCTTGGGTTTCCAAAAGAGTTTGTATGTAATGGACCCCAAACCGGGTTGCTCTGTCTTTATGTTCGACAACGATTATATCAATGGACTCCTCTTTGAGAAGACTCTGGAATTTTTTCCTTTGGTCATTTAATCCGGAACCGATTTCTTTTACTTGTTTTGTGACCTGATATCCTTTTGCTGCACAATAATCCGAAACCCTTTTCGCCTGAGAATCTAGA
>WJJK01000013.1 GCA_014729705.1 Candidatus Altarchaeales archaeon
CCCCTAAAGGACTATTTTTTTGTCGCAGATGTGCTCAACCTTCTCATGGAGTTTCCCCGCCCCCTCCTTCTTCTGAAACAAAAGGACAGTGAAGATGTTTGAAAGCCTTGCCTTGTTTATTATGAAGTGGCTGAATTCGTTGACGCTTTTCTCGTCGTTGTAGATTAAAAGACTAGTCAAACTATCCAGGAAAATGAATTTCTTAGGGGAGGAAACCCTATCAAGCATGCGGTTAAGGTGCACGTTAACCTCCTCAAGGGAGGAGGGGTTCTCAACGAAAACCACGTTTTCCTTAGGTTCAGAAGGGATTTTAGCAGCCATCTTGCTTATGCAGTCGATGAAAAAAAGATCATCTAAGGGTACGTTAGCTTGTTTGACTGCTTCAGCCAGATACTGATAAGGTTGGGTGAAGCTTATGTAGACGCCCCCCAGACCCCTTTTTCTAGTCAGTATGTCAAGCAGGGCGGATACGGTGGGTAGGTGGTCCACAGACGAGGTTGAGACTGAGACAACCGCCTTATCGTCCATGTGGGTGAGGCTTTCAGAGAGTTTTCTTTTGAATTCAGAGAGCCTCAGGCAGTAGGAGTCGGAATCATCCTCGTCTCCATCAACCTCGCAGGTGAGCTCGCTTAAACCCATTATGTGTTCATCCAACCTCTTAATCAAAGCCGTGGGTTCGCCTGAAAGCAGGGTAGGCAAACGAAGCGGCTGATGATTTTTGCGGTGAACCTCAAGCACGCCGAAAAACGGGATGAGAAATGCGTTAAGATGCATCAAAAGATACGTTAAGACTATTAAAAGGAATATGTGGGCAGCCCTGTCAGCGGAAACCAAAAACCCCAGCTGCGGCAGAATACAGGAGTATACACCGTTGAATACCGACGCCGCCGCTTGTTGATTTAAAAGCAGGTAAGCAAATCCTATGAACAAGGCCAAGACTTTAATCAACTCGTTCAACCTGAAAAGACGCAGGTAATCCACGTCCTCAACGTCCGTTAGGGGGACGGCTTGAAAGCCTCCGGGAAAGTTCTTGAAAAAAATAATCCTTGAATCAGTTAAGTAAACATCGTATAAGCCTAAGGCGAAATCGTCTACAAGCGTCTCCCCTGAGAGAAGGTGTTTTTGCAGCCTTACGTCTTTTCTTGCTTCAACCACTGTAACTCAAACGTGTTTTTATTCGACCTGCGACTTGAACATGGGGACCAGATTTATGCCATCATCCATTATCTCAAGAACGTGTTTGTTTCTTGAGTGCACCGTCCCCCTCATCTTGATTACCTGCAGAGCCCGGATTAAATCCCCTTTACGCTCGATCTCGGATAAAAGGATCACGCCGTCTGCGATGAACTCCTCCACCCCGAACACTGAGTATTGGGTTGTGAAAGGCGGTATCTCAGAGATAAGTAGGCTGGTGCAACCCAGATAAGTCATCTGCAGGTTAAGCTCGAATATGAATTCCCGGATTTTATCGTCGGATTGTAGGCTCTGACAAAGCGCAGTCAAAGAATCCAGGGCAATCAGTTTAGCGTTGTTCTCCTCAATGGAGCGCACGATCACGTCAACCAAGCCAAGGGGGTTGTTTAAACCCACCCCTTTAAGGCGGGCGTTGGTGTTTAAATCCAAAACAGAAACCATGCCCATATCCACAAGTTGCCTGTCGAAAAAAGAAAAGCCGGAAAGGTTTTGTATCATCTTCTCCTTAGGCTCCGTTAAGGAAAAATAAATGCCTTTAGTCTGTTTATAGGCGTTGTTGAAGAGGAATTGCTGGGATAAAACCGTTTTCCCCGTGCCGCAGCTGCCGGATAACAAGACACAGTGACCTTGGGGTATGCCTCCCCCCAAGATTGTGTCTAAATTAGAGATCCCGGTCTTTATTTTATCGCTCATTTTTTATGGGGACACTGGATACTTATTTAAATCATATCTCTTAAAATACGTCCAAAACTAGATTAAGTAGGATAGTTTCTCAAAGGATATGTGTCTTACGCCCTCGATGTGCTCTCCCGAGGAGGTGACGTTGAAAAACCTGGTGGGGGATTTAGATGCCAGCTCTTGTATCAATTTCTTTCCAATCCGAAGTTTCCTGGGTTTTTTAATCTGATTATAGGAGTGGGAATAGACTCCAACCACTGACCCGAAATCCATGCCTGCCAGCACGATGAATGAGGGTTTGAAGTGGTCAACCAAGTAGCAGGCTCTATCGCCGTCTGTGAAGCCTCCGAAATTGTGGAGCTTGGGGGTAGGCCTATGTTGGGTGGTGCCTAAAACCCGGCCTTCAAGATGCGGCACCACGGAGGAGAGGGAATCAATGTTGTCTCCGTGGGCGTGAACCACCGTGATGCAGCCATAGGAATTAGCCCTCAAAATAGAGTTCACGTCACCATCCAAGTCGGTTACGTTGATGTGAGGCACGATACGGTAATCAAGAAACCCTTTAACCGCTCCATCCACGGCAACCAACACGAAACGCTCATGTAATCTGTGTTCAACTATCTTGTGCAAATCGTTTTCAAGGGAGGGACCGCAGCCGCAGATTAATACAGGGTAACCGGATATCAACCTAGATAGGTCGCCTAAATCCGATTCACCCAGCAGAGACTCAAGTATTCTTGAAGCCTTAGCGTCCCCTGCAATATTTAAATCAAGCTCCCGCACCCTATCAAGGTATTCAGTAGTCCAATGCAAAGCAGTTAAATATATTAGTTTGAAGGAAATAGAAATAAAAGCCAAAGATGCATAAAGACGAGGTTTTCCTGCATAAAAAAAATCTGCTCCAAGAAATAGCGGACTATGCAGATATCGGAAGGCAGGACATCGTATTGGAGGTGGGGGCCGGGGAAGGCAACCTAACCGCGGTTTTAGCATCGAAGGCAGGCACAGTCATAGCCTTTGAGAAAAACAGAAAACACCTGAGGAAAGCATACGACAAAAACCTGGTAAACGCGGAATTCAAACCCGAAGACGCCCTGAAAACAAAATGGCCCCGATTCAACAAGATGGTATCCAACATACCCTACAGCGTATCCAAAAAAATTGTTTTAAAACTGCTTGAACACGATTTTGAGGTCGCAGTAATGTGTGTGCAGAAGGAATTCGCCCAAAAAATAATAGCTAAAGCAGGGGAGGGAAACTACAGGGTGATAAGCGTCGCCGTTCAAACAACCTGTGAAGCCTCTGTTTTATGTGAAATTAAATCCAGTGAATTCACCCCCAAACCGAAGGTAGACTCCGCGGTCATTAAACTGGTGAAGAAACGGAGGTTGCCTGAAGGCTACATTAAATTCCTGACTAAACACTTCAACCAAAAAAACAAGAAAATAAAAAAAATCAACCCAGATGCCCCGGAAAAAATCAGGGAGTATAGAAGCAGAAACCTCAGCCCCATAAAATTCCACAACTATTTCATTGAGGCAAGATAGGATCTTATGCGGCCGGCCTCGGGATTATCTGCATCTATATCCTCTATCTTAAGCAGGAAACGCTCCCCCTCCTCCCTGAAACCCGTATATAAACAAGCCCAACACGCCCCGCATAAAGCGTCGTAATCCTCACTATCATAGTTTAAGGCAAGCCGGTAGGATTCAAGCGCCTCCTGCGGGCGGTCCAGCAGAAGCAGAAGCCTCCCCTGAAGATCAAGGTATACGCCTTGCCGGGGTTTTTTCTCAACAGCCTTATTCGCAAACTCTAAGGCAGACTCAACCTCCCCCAGCCTAAGGGCGCAGACACTCAGATGGCTCCAAGCCAAAGCGGAATGAGGATACGCCTTAACAGCCTGCTTAAACCACTTTAAGGCTGACGCATAATCCTCTTCCTCATAATAAATCAAACCCCGCATAAGAAGGTGGCGGTGGTCTCCATCAGGTTTTTTAGCGGCCTCATCAAGAAGAGCATACGCAGAATCAAGCTCACCCGCTAAAACAGCTTTACGGGCTTTAATTAAAAGCGCCTCATAGGCGTTCATAAACAATATATTAGCCCAGGCTTCATATTAATAGTGCGATTTAAGATGGCTGAAAAAGGAACTAAACTACTTAAGGAAGGATTCGCCAAAATGGTTAAAGGCGGGGTGGTGATGGATGTCACAACCGCTGAACAAGCCCGAATAGCCGAGGAAGCGGGGGCGGTGGCTGTGATGGCGCTTGAGAGGGTGCCGGCAGACATAAGAGCTCAAGGGGGGGTAGCTAGGATGAGTGACCCAGAAAAAATAATAGAAATAATAGACGCGGTAACCATACCCGTAATGGCTAAATGCCGTATCGGGCACTTCGTTGAAGCCCAGATACTTGAGAGTCTGGGGGTGGACATGGTGGATGAAAGCGAGGTACTCACCCCCGCAGACGAAATAAACCACGTGGACAAGCAAAGATTCCAGATACCTTTTGTCTGCGGCGCCCGAAACCTCGGGGAAGCGTTAAGAAGAATAGGTGAGGGGGCTGCGATGATCAGAACCAAAGGCGAAGCCGGAACCGGTAACATCGTTGAGGCGGTGCGCCACATGAGGGCGGTAGTCGGGGAGATAAAGGAGATACAGAACATGGCAGACGACGAATTATACACTAAAGCCAAGGAGATCGCAGCGCCAGTCGAACTCGTTTCGCAGGTGAAGGGTTTGGGGCGGCTTCCTGTCGTGAACTTCAGTGCGGGAGGGATAGCAACCCCCGCAGACGCCGCATTAATGATGCAGCTTGGAGCCGACGGCAACTTCGTGGGATCCGGAATCTTCAAGAGTCAATCCCCCAAGGTGATGGCTAAAGCTATCGTGTCTGCCACCATGAACTACGATAAACCGGATGTTTTAGCAGACATCTCAAAGGGGTTGGGTAAGGCCATGAAAGGCGACGACATATCCAAGCTTGAGGTAAGGCTTCAGGAGCGGGGCAACTAAAAGATGCATGTGGGGGAGATAATAAACAGGGAGTTTATTACCTTCAAACCCCAAACCCCCCTGCTTAAAGCAGGCAAGGTACTTGAATCCAAGGGGAGGGGTCAGGCCCTTGTTTTCGATGAAGGGAAGTTCAGGGGCGTGTTAAGCAAGGACACGTTTATTGGTAAAAGCAGCCTAGTGTTTGAGACGCCCGCAGAGGATCTTCAGGTGGCAGACGTCATGGAGGAAAACCTGGAGTACGCAGGAATAGGTGACGACGTATTCGACGTCGCAGACAAGCTGTTAACCCAAAAAAGCGTCCTAGACTTGATACCTGTAAAGGAAGAGGAGCAAGTCGTAGGCTACGTCTCAAGCAAGGAATACACGAAACTGTTTATCGAAAAATATGATAACCAGTTTAAAGTCGGACAGCTTATGCAATACAACCCGCCTACAGTTGAATCCTACGTGCTCCTTGATAAGGTCATCAAGGAACTTAAGACAACCGGAGAGAGAAAGATGCTGGTGCTATCAGGCAGAAACCTTGTGGGCATCATCACCCTCAAAGACCTAAGTCTTGCTCTTTTCTCATGCAGTCAGAAAAACACTACACACACCTGCTGTGAATTGAATGCCGAAGACATTATGACTCGGAACCTGAAAACAACAACCCCAAACGAGAGGGCGGAATATGCCGCCGAAACCATGATACAAAACCGCATAAGCTGTCTGCCAGTGCAAAACCCGGCGCTTGAGGGCATGCTTACGAGAAAGGATTTCCTAAAAGCCTTTGAAATAAAGGGTTGACGGTGCTTCAAATAATTTAGCTTAAATGAAAGTCGGCGTCCTAGCAGTTCAGGGAGACGTGGAGGAACACCAAAAAGCTTTAACCAAAATTAATGTGCAATCCAGGTCAGTGAAAGACGAATCCTCGATAAAGGCGGTTGACGCCCTAATAATACCGGGTGGGGAATCCACAACCATCAGTAAACTAATCCAACACCATGGTCTCGCAGATTGCATAAAAGAATTCGCGAAACAAAAAAAACCCTTAATCGGAACATGCGCAGGCATGGTTCTACTAGCTAGGGAAGGCGACGACCAAGTCCGAAAAACAAGGCAAAACCTGCTTGGATTAATAGACGCTAAAGTCAATAGAAACGCTTTCGGATCCCAGAGGGAAAGCTTCGAAGAAAAAATAGAAATACCGGTTCTCGGAGGAAACCCCTACCCCTGTGTGTTCATAAGGGCTCCAGCCTATGAAAAAACAGGAGCAAACGTTGAGGTATTAGCCACCTACCAAGGCAAAATAATCGCAGCCAGAGAGGGGAAGGTGGGCGTGACCTCGTTTCACCCCGAATTATCCGGTGACCCGCGGCTGCTGAAACACCTGCTTGAAGGTTAGTGAAGTTTTTTTAACCCTGTAACCTATATCTTAAGCCCGATTTCTAAGGGGTTTTTTTACTTATTTGGGTGAATGGGTAGATTGAAAAGTTTCGAGGATTTTTTGAAGAAATATCCAGACAAGATTCAGGCCCTTCAGAATTACCCTGAAACCAAAAGCGTGGTATTGGACTATCAGGAGCTTTGGGGTTTCGATGAGGAGCTTGCCGAGAGACTACGAAGCCATCCAGACGAACACCTACTCATATTCAACGATACCCTGGCAGCCGAAAACATCGAGACTAAACAAGAGAACCCCCGATTCAACATAAGGTTCAAAAACTTCCCCCAGGAAAAACCCTACAGCCTTTTCGTGCGCGACATAGTAGCCGAATACATAGGGGTTATGATCTCGGTTGAAGGCGTCGTCAACCGCATAAGCGATGTGTTGCCTAAGGTGTTGAATGCATTATTCATCTGCAACCGCTGCAGCGAACACAACTGGGTTAGCCAAGAAAAAAGAATGTTGATTGAGCCCGCCAGATGCCGAAGCTGCGGTAAAGCCGACTTCAGATTCATACCCGAAGAAAGCCAGTGGATAGATATACAGCGACTTGAGATACAGGAGCCCCTTGAGATGCTTAAGGGGGGGGAGCAGGCAAGACGCATTGAGGTGTGGCTTGAAGACGATTTAACCGACAAGGTGACGGCGGGAGACAAAGTCATAGTCACAGGCACCGTGAGACTATTACCCCCTAAAACCAAGGGCTCCGTATTCCATAAATACATTGAAGCCAACTACATCGAAAGCGTTGAAAGAGAGTTCGAGGAGATAGAGATAACCCCCCAGGAGGAGGAGCAGATAATCACATTATCCAAGGACCCGCTTATCTATGAAAAAATAATCGACTCGATTGCCCCAAGCATATACGGATACAGGGAGGTTAAGGAAGCAATAGCGCTTCAGCTTTTCGGCGGACGCCACGGCAAAAAACTGCCTGACGGGACGAAAGTCAGACCCGACATGCACCTCCTATTAATCGGAGACCCCGGAGTCGCGAAATCACGCATCCTACAGTACGTGGACCAGATAGCCCCCAAAAGCATTTATGTTACAGGCAAGGGGACTACGGGGGCGGGCTTGACCGCTACCGCCGAAAAAGATGAGTTATCTGAAGGTGGGTGGACGCTTAAAGCAGGCGCCTTGGTTTTAGCGGGAGGAGGGGTGGCAGGTATCGACGAATTCGATAAGATGGGTACTGAAGACCGTTCAAGCATGCACGAGGCGATGGAGCAGCAGACCATAAGCATCGCCAAGGCGGGAATCATAACCAAATTCAAGGCCAACACCAGCATACTCGCCGCCGCCAACCCGAAGTTCTCAAGATTCGACAACTACAAACCCCTTGCCGAGCAATTCGACATACCCCCTACTTTGATCAGCAGATTCGACCTTATCTTCCCCATAAGAGACATACTCGACAGAGAAAGGGACCGGGGCATAGCACAACACATGCTTAAAATGCATAAGGGCACGGAGGAGATGCAGGAGATAACCCCCTCAATCGAACCTGAATTATTTAGAAAATACATCGCCTACGCCCGGAAAAAAATCAACCCCCAACTAACAGATGAGGCGGGGGAAAAGATACAGGAATACTACGTGGAGTTAAGGTCAAGGGGTCATGGGACGACCGCGGCCGCCACACCCAGACAGCTTGAAGCCCTGGTCAGGATCGCGGAATCATCCGCTAAAATAAAACTAAGAGACGAGGTGGGGGTGGAGGATGTT
Source organism: Candidatus Altarchaeales archaeon (assembly GCA_014729705.1). Lineage (GTDB taxonomy): Archaea > Altiarchaeota > Altiarchaeia > IMC4 > SCGC-AAA252-I15 > WJJK01. Next base: position 8,040 of record WJJK01000013.1, read on the forward strand.
GGGCGGGCCATCAAATTAACTGAATTCGTCTTGCGCGAGATCGCCTACGACGAAGCCACGGGGGAGCTGGACATAGACCGGGTGGTAACCACCCACCCCAAGTCAGCGAGAGACAGGATACACAGTATTGAGGAAATCCTAAGGGAGCTGATGGAGGAGAGCGCCGACGGGATGGCGGAACGCAAAGACGTGGTGGAGCGAGCCAAAGAGAAAGGCATAGAAAGATACACCGTGGATAAGATAGTCAATGAACTGAGAAACAAAGGCATAATATATTCTCCTAAACCCCGTTTCTTCATGTTCACTGAATAAACCGAGAAAATGAGGCACACTAAATCGCTCACCTACCTGCTTTGCCTGTTTTTAACAGCCCAGTTAATCGGCATGCTGGTGGGGTTTGAAATACACCGGGCAATCTACGTCGAGAAAACAGTAGCCCCACTAATCTCGGAACCCACCTC
>WJJK01000084.1 GCA_014729705.1 Candidatus Altarchaeales archaeon
ACCCATCACACTAATAACTTCCGCGCCAGTAGCCACGCCTTCCTCAGCCTGACTACCAGTATCCAAAGACTTCTGCTGCAAACTACTGGAAAACGAGATCAAAACAGTCGCTGCAACTGCAGCAACCAAGATCACTGCAATAAAAACAATCAACGTCCCGACTCCCATCAAACCCTTATCGTCATTTATGGCTTTCATTTTCTATTTAAAGATATTTCACCCCCCCCAAAAAAGTTTTTTTGGAAGAAGCAAACTTCAGGTGGATACTGGGTATTCACCTTAGGTTTACTTTCTAAGGAAATTATTTAGCGGTTAACTATATAAATACCTTAGGTATATATTGGCTTAAAAAAAGGGTTTATGGGGGTTTAACCCCCCCCTGCATGTTGTTTATTTCTCCTGCTGGTTTTGGTATTTCAGGTGTACGTCTATTGTTTTGGACAGCAGGTCTTTGGCTTCCAGGATGTCGTCTGTGGCGCGTGCCGCGTTCCTTAGTTTTTCGGCGAGGTTCCCGTCTTCTGCTGCGTGCTCCACCCAGTCGGCGAAGTCGTTTCCATCGCGCAGGTGGAAGGCCACAGCCGAAACCGGCGCCTCGGAAACAGCTTTCGCTAAGTCCTCGACCAGGGAAACCTCGGATAAAACCTTTTCATTATCTCTGAGTTTGAATGGCGTGATCTTCATGGGTGTTTCCAAGTCTTCCTCTCCCTTGAGGTTTATCGGTTTGCCGGCTTCGTCCTCGTCGCCGTAGTTTATGTGGACTTCCACGTTGTGGGCGGAGGAGAGTTCGATGTATTGTTTAGGCAGCATAACGTTGTATGATAGTGTTTTAGTCTCGTTGGAGCCTATTTTCACCGGCAGCTCGTCTTCGGCTAGAAGTTGATAGAGTGTTCTGCCGGGAGCCGCCTGGGCTTTAGCCATGGGTAGTGCGCCTTCCTCGGCTGCCTCGCTTTGGGGCATAAGCTGTGGGTTGATTAATCTTAGGGCGGATTTTATACTGTACTCCTGGTTGCTTGTGTTTTTCACCGTCAACTCAAGCTGGTGGTTGGTTTTGTCGTAAGTCAGTCCCTGCACCTCTATGGGGTCTGCTTCCGTGTTCCTGTTCCAGACGTAGAAGACGGCTAAAAGCGCGATGAGTGCGGACACGATTATCCAGTAATAGCTTGAAAGCGTCATCTCGGATGAGCCAAGTGGCGCTGCGTTCACAGTCGATGTTGCGTTAATAGCTAGTGCCGATAGGAGAGCTATTTTCCCGTATTTAGTTAGTTTACCGGTTTCCATTTTTATTGTTCACACAAAAGGTTTGTACTCTTTGGTGTTAGTTATGGAGAACTGGTAATATAAAAACCTTTTTTTTAGGCGGTGCATTCTCCCACACCAAGGTTGCAGGAGTTTGAGCAGCAGTCAGTGTTTTGGGTGCAAGTGGACCCCACCGCACCACAGCATGTGCTTTCGCTTGAGCATATGCATGAGTCGGTTTCGCATCCTAGGCCGGTTGAATCGCATTCCCCCTCGTCTTGCGCGTTTACTATGGGTTCCTGGGTGCACCCGTCCTCGCATAAGGGGTTGTAGCAGGTGTTGTCCGGGCAGGCCGCATTATCCTGGAGGCAGTATTCACCTCCAGTGCATATTCCGTCCGGACATCTTGATGCGTTGAATAGGTGGGTTAACGCCACCGCGTTGGGTGTCGTAATCCGGGCTTTGTGTGTTCCAACTGATAGGTCTTTTTGGGTGCGTACCTCAAGTATCTCCGAGGGGTTCCACAGGGAGGGGTCGAAGGTGGTGTTAAGTATTTCAAGCTCAAAGCTGGCGTGGCTTATCCACTCATCATCCAAGTATAAGTCGAAGTCGGAGGTGGTGTGGGCTAGAGACCCCGTGTTCCGCAGGTATAGCCTTATCCAGTCGGCTTGGCTTTGGTTGGTGTAGTTGAAGTCGGTTTGGGTGAAGTCGGTGTTTCTTAATGAATAAATGTTTCCCCTAAGAAGGGTTAAGTCTTTTTTTGTTTCATGATAGTCTGCGAAGGATTGCATCAACCCTATCACAAGAAATAGTGTTAGGAAGATGAACACCAGATTCAGGTATGTTGCGGCGTAACCCATTTTCTTTTTTTTCTTATGAGGAGGTGAACTGTGTTACTGCGTAGACCCCGTTTTCGGCCACTAATTTTGCTTCATGTATTCCAGGCGACAAGGTTATTGTGGCGTTTACTTTCAGGGTTTCCCGGGGATTCCATAGCCCCGGGTCGAAGGTGGTGTTAAGTACCGTCAGGTTAAGGTCGTCTTGTTCAACCCATATGCGGTCGACGTATAAATCCATGTTTTCGGTTGAAAGCGTTGTATACCCTGTGTTCTGTGCCCATAAAATCAAGTCGGTTGAGTAGCTTGTGCTTGTCAGGCTTATCTCAGTTAAAAGTTGTTGTCTGTGTCTTTTAGTCTGCGTCTGGGAGTCGAGGCTTGTGTCTTTGAGGTTATCGTAGTAGGTGTCATAGAGTAGGTG
>WJJK01000085.1 GCA_014729705.1 Candidatus Altarchaeales archaeon
CTCGGCAAGTGACCCAAACAACCTTTTTACCTTGGTTCTCTTTCGTCTCTGTTTCCATTTTTACTCCTCACAACAATCCGGATTTGATTCAGGGCAACAGCATCCCCTTTCCGGAATATTGTTGGTGGTGTAAATGCCACTGTAGTTGGAAGTATTCTGACCGCGATTCGGTGGGGGTATCAACCCCTGCGATTGAGATCTCCTCCTCAAAGCCGCTCGCAACCTCTCCAAGTACAACCTGAAATCCTGTAGAATCATACCAGGCTGATTCAACCCATTCAGTAATCTCGAGAACCCATTATCAAGCTTGAAAGCAGAATCATTCAAGACAGGAACAACAACGTTCTGCCATACCCTCCAATTTACGGGGTAAGGTAACAACGAAATGACCGAAACATCTCCGATTACTCGGGTCTGAGGGGTTTTAACCACAAGGACAAGATCACTGGGCCCAGAACGGCTTGTTCTGGGGAATTCTACATCCGCTAACCCAAACTGTAAATAGGCAACGACAACGGCAAGGTTATATAAAGGATAAACCCCCTCACTGACCCGGTTCCAGACACCATCAAAGGTATCAATCCCCTGCTGAGGTCCCCCGGCCACGGTAGACCGAGCACTCGGGTCCGAGTTTTCTCTGGGAATCAAACTATTACTGGTCTTTGCCATAACGGACCTCCTACCAGACCTAGGATATCGGAACTTTAGGGCAAAAGAAAAGGGACCAGGAAAACTCCCGGCCCCTTCCAGACAACATATAAATTTTCAGCCAGAACTCACCCTCTCCAAGGAAATCAGGAGAGATAGCCATACTCATCGGGAGTTGAGCCCTCCGCTTTTGCCAAAGTAAATTCAATTGCCTTACTCAGGTCCCCTCTTCTCATCCCTTTGAAAAAAGGTCCCATCAATCTTTTGGCCAGAGGTTTAAGATTTTCCCGATCAGGATAAGGTTCCGAGAAAGCTGCCCTTGCAATAACAGTAAAGATCTTTTCCCCAATTCTCTTACGCTGTCGCCAAAGGGAAGGGTTCTGGTATTCAGCAAGCATATCACCCTTAAGTTTCCCAAGAGCCTCTACGAAAGCCTCGGCGCCTTCACTGACATATTCTCTTTGACTCATCGCCCTCTTCTGTATGGACGCCTCTTTGGAAAAAGCCTCCATCAGAATCGGCATCAGAACCGGCATGTAATCTCGGTTCTCATTAGCAAACCGAAGAATCCGACTACGGAGGTTGCGGCCGGCTTCAGAAGCCCAACGAGAAGCAAACCGACCGCCGCCACCGAAACCACTACCAGTTCCACCGAAGCCCCCAGGAAATCGTCGGCGGGAGAATGACGTTCCTTGACCGCCATACGGAACTCTACCGCCAGGGCTTTGCCGCTGTCGAACCATTGACGACAGGCCAGGTTTAATACCTGGGCGAAGTTTGAGCCTGGGGTCTCCCGTTTTCCATTCCGTATCCCCCTCATAAATCCCACCCGGGATTCGAACACCCGGAGAGGCCGGGCCCTTCGGGGTTTTCTGGACAAGTCTCGTTGTGGTCGTGTCATGTCGATGACCCCTATCAGGGTACTCACCGAACTTCAGGCGATACACGATGCGTGCTACATCGGGGTAACGGAAATTCTTGGGGTCCTTCCGGGCATATTTCTCATAAGCCTTGTCAAAAGAGGCGCCACTTTTCAACAGAGGGTAAAGCAGTTTTTTCGGGTCCATTTTAATCCAGGCGAAACCGGGATCTGGCTTGCCTGTCAGGCGATCCCTCTTATGCTGGGTCAATTTCTGAACTTTTTTAATAATGGCCAACCGATTGCTGACACCTTTTAATCTCTTTTTAGCTATGTACTCCAAATATCTCGAGAAAAGGTTTTTGTGATGTTCACTATTTGATAATGCATGGCTTCTACTGTCTTCGGCCCACAATTTCAGCTGCTTTATCGCACTAGGCTTCTCCCGACCGATGACCGCAGCAGCTTTCTCCCAGAAAGGCAAACCCCTCGCTTCAACAACATCTCGTGGGGCATCCTTGACGTGTCTCTGCAATGACTCCTCAGGAGTCATTGTGTTCCCGCCCTCATCCTGCTGGACATTGACAGGCTTCTCACCGGGACGCTCCTTCCTGTATTCACTGGTGTGTTTCAGGAGGAAATTCTCAACAGCAGCGAAAAACTCTCTCTTTACGAGACCGGTAAAAGCACTCTGGAAAGAAGCGGGAGACAACCTACCGGAAAAGAAACCAACCCAAAACCTAGGTTTCTCACCCGCTGAGAGTCCTACATTATAAGGACCACTGTTTGCATTTTCCTTCACCCCGGGCATAGTCAAACGGGACATGAAGTAAGAAAAAAGAGAACCTCGGTCCTCTTTATCCACACGACCATCTTGCTTTACCCGATTTATAGC
>WJJK01000086.1 GCA_014729705.1 Candidatus Altarchaeales archaeon
CTGGAAAGACTCTCCCTTTAGGGGGTCCTCTGTCGTTTTGACGAGGGAGTTGGGATCCGAAATAGCCCCTGAGGGGGTTCTCATCGTAATGAGACAACCCTGAAGGACCTCGTTTACAAAAACCCCTGAAAGAACCTGACCCCCTAATAGATTGAAAGTCTCCTGGGTAGAGGCAAGCCCCAAAACGCTCCCATCAGGTTTCCCCAGGCCTAGCCTTTGAGGCTTACCACTCGAATAAAAATTGGAGAGCCCACTAAACTCTGAGATCGACTCAAAAGGAGGCATGTGAAGTTCAGGGTTACCAAAGGACAAATCATATTTATCATTCGGCCCCGGTGGCCCCGGTGGATTCGACATCAGATACTGCGTATCAGGCAATCCTTCTGTCGTTACGGGGAACTCAGAAAGGGGAACCATCGAAGCTGCAATGGTAGGGATCCCATCCGTCGTAGGATCAATTTCCGGAAACCCTTCCGGCCGATAATCCCAAACCCAAGCCCTGGGGTACCGATACCCTATGGAGGCTTTTTGAATATTTGTCAGGTCTCCGAGTGAAGGGTTCCCAAGTTGAGCAATCGGTTTATTGTAAGTGGATGCAGTGACCGTTTCCCCGGAAGCATTCTCATAGGTATGGGAATAGGCATAGACTCCAGGAAGCTCAACGTCGGCACCTAAACCGGGATAGGTAGTAGTAAAAGCTCTCGACCTTAAAGGGTACAATCTTGACCAAACCTGCGGAGTAGCCATCCTTTGATGGACACCGGAAGCCCGATATCTCCTGGCAGGGGGAAAGGACCCGGAAACGAACACAGTATCCATTTTCCCGGTTCGGGCTAGTACGAGGTCATCTATATCATTTTTTATGAGTTCTCTTTGTTCAACAAGAAGATCCGATAGCTGTTTAGGTTCGAGAAAGTCCCCTGTCAGCTCCCCATTCGAAAGAACAGCCGTCAAAGGATCGACAATGTCGTCTTCCAGGGTGGTTACCAGAGGAAAAGCGGAATCAACGGTATAAGAACGGAACACCTCTGACCATAGGCTCCTCGGATTCAAATAACCCGTAACCTGATCTTCAAATCCAGGTGGGGGCACATCTTTAAAACGACCCACAAAGAATTTGAACTTACCATCTCGATCACCGATTACGAATCCCGTAATCCCTTCGTAAATCTGTTCAAATCCTTGGACGATCTGATTGTAATAATCGAGATAAAGCCTACCAACTCGGTCCTTGTCCTGGACTACTCGGAGTTCAGAAGAGATATCGATACCGCCCCTGTCAGTATCCGACCCGCCCTGAGAAACCACAAAACCGCCTCCTCCTGGAGTTTGGCTCTGAGATTTCTCAGCCTCTTCCTGAGAGACCTCGGCAGCGTATACGGAAAAGGGAACGATCTCTGCGTAAAACGTATCCGGATCGTAGTACGTATAGGTTGCCAGAAGCAGCTTATCCTGGGTATCCTCCGGAATCTCCACATATCTGAAAGAAGCCTGATACCTTGGATATATTAGAACACCATTACTGAGAATCGGCTGAAGTACCCGGGCACCTAGATACCTCATGTAAAATCTTTGATTTGGTTGTATCCCTTCCTGGAGAGGAGAAATAAGAACAATGTTACCGGAACCAGCTTCTATCGTGTAGTGTTTATCAACTACGAGAGTCCTTCCTGGAAGCTCGGTTGAATCTTGCCTCTCCCCAAAAATCACCACCTCATAATCATCTCCTGCAATCTGACCCGGACCCAACAGGATAGAAGCCCCGGAAGGATAAATAGGCCGAGCACTGATCTTCACTTCATGAGTCGGGTAAGTGAATTCCCTCGTAAAAGGACTTGCCAGGGTGACCTTAGTATAGGATCCATTTGCATCGAGTTGGCTACTGGCAATGATAGAGGGTTCCCCATCGATTTGGAGAATATGACCCGTTACCGCATATGAGGTAATGTCACCGAAGAAAGTAATATCCCTCTGGTTCGGCTGAACAGCCTGGTACGAGATGTTGAGAGAAAGCATAAAACCAGTGTTTCCATCGGAGATTCCCGAAACCCCTACAGCAATGGGCACACTGGAAAGAGCGGAGATCAAATCCTTACCAGGGGCTCGGGAGCCTGCCTCCGCCCTTGGAGTGGGGTGAATCTCAACCGTGGTTACATCTTCTGTGGAATCATATGTAGAAGACTTGAGATAGAATCCGGTCGCCCCAAGGCGAAGGAGTTTACCGGCAACCATTTCCAAGGTCCGGTCACCGGAAAGCTCGAAAGTATCCTGTCCCTTTTCGAGATAAAAAGGAGGCCTGTAAATGGGCTTAGTAGACGTCGAGTAGGCAGTCTCTCCTCCCAGGGCCTCATTGATGGCATAGGTTATGGTAACAACTTCCGTGTCTTCTACGGACTCTACAAAATTGATGGAATAGGCGTCAAAGTCGATAAAATAATCGACGGGGTCTGGACGATTTTTCTGTTCGGGGCCCACATAAACGAGAGGTTCATAGGATCGGTAAATCGTATTCTGATCTGCATTGAAAGTGTAGATGGTATCTGAAAACCGGGTCGCTTCTTCTCCCCGAATAAACACAGGAAGAACTTCCCGTATCGGAACAGGACTCCCTGAGGAGGCCTTGCAAATCTCTCCCGAAACAGAGGCCTCATAATACTCGACTTCTACTATTTCACCGGAAGTCACAGGATTCAAAAAGGAGAAGGACCCATCAATGGGATTGATCTTTGTATCAGAGCCGCCAGCAACAGCTTGTTCAATGAAATAAATTGGATCCAGACCATATTCGGCTATGTCAGCAGAAGAAAGATTGATCTCACCTTCGAGGTTAATTTCCGCATCCCCAGCCGACATAACAGAGGGAGTCAAAAACTCCTGCACGTAAGAAACAAGGGACAAGGCATAGGAAGACAATAGATCCGCACCAAATTTCAACTCCCCTGTTGAGGTAAGGTACTCAATCTTATCGACCGGAAGAGGACTCGTAAATGAGGAGACACCTTCCAACTGAGATCCCTGTTGAATAAGGTCTTGCCCCAGCTGGATGGAGAAAGCACCATCGGTAAACCTTGTCGATCCTACATTGGGAACAAAAAGGCTCTCGTTCGCAATTGTACCTAACTCTTCTTTCTCAAGCAGGGTTAAGGGAATTTCGATTCCACCAACAAAAGTCGGGGAAGCAGTGTCCTCCAGGTAAATAACTATCTCACCTTGCAGATTGGAACTGAATTTCAGCTCCCCGGTAGACTTTTTCCACTCAACCGTATCCGAAGGCAAAGCGGAGAAAGCACCTCCTGTAAAAGTCTCCACCTCTGTCAATCCTTCACCGGGCCGGAGCGATAATGTCCCCACGTCCAAAGTGAAGAGACCAAAATTATAATAATAAGAATCGGTGTCGAATGTGGGAATCACCAACCCATCGGAGGCCGACCCCAATAGCCATTCTTTCTGCCGATCCTGAGGGTCTACCCTCAATGAGAGAGGACGCTCAAGATCCAGGGCCCTACCAATAGCGGCCGTCAATCTACTCGAAGTCTGATCTATTACAGAGGGAGGTACTGTCCCCAGAGAAGTTAGGAGACGGATGATAAAGGTTTCTGAATTCAGGTAATAGAAGTCTTCATATACGACATCAGCGATCAAACTCGGGTCGTAAACTGACAGGGGATAACCTTTATAGATCTCCCAGAAGGTCGGAGAAGAGGAAGAGGCAAGAAAAACCGGAGCCACTTCCAGCGTGGTGGCGTTGACAACGGATTGAACAATGTATGTTCCAACAGCTTCTCCGGAAGGGATCTTCAGCTGATAACCTTCGGAAACTCCAGCAGTTACGAAATCTGCATCTGGATCGGTAAACTGGTCACTCGAAGAAGAGAAAGAGCCTCGATAACCTTGCAGAACAAGACCGCTTACTTGGGTAGTTAACGTTACGGTACCAGTCTGAGAATCCAGTACAAAATCCTCGTTGATCTTTTGCTCAACAAGCGGACCCCCGCTTGCACTCAAAAGGAAATTGCTACCCATCGAAGGATAGAAACCTTCCTCAACAATGTTCCGCTGGCCCAAGTAGATAAAACTTACTGGCCTCGAGACCTGTTGACTCTCCGTATGTTCAGAAAGCCAGGAGAATTTCTTATCTACCTCGAAAGAATAAAGGACTTCCTCATAAGGATTCTGATCAATCTTGTTGTCACCATCCCGAACTCGGAAAAACAAATCTGAATCATATCCAGGGATATCTTTCAAAGGAACCGGGTCCAGAAATGCAAAATCAGAAGGAGAGATCTTCTTCTGAAGGGATTCATCCTCCAATCTCCCAAAGACATTGAAATCGGGAACAGAGGAGTCCTTGGTTAAATTAGGAGAGAGACCGAAAGAGACACTAC
>WJJK01000087.1 GCA_014729705.1 Candidatus Altarchaeales archaeon
GCCGTATATCTCGCCGTTTAAGTATATTGTGGGGCTGCCTGAGGCTTGGGCTTGTTGCGCTCTTTTCGCTGACTCAGACAACAGTTCCTTACCTTCCTCGCCCTCATAGCATGAGCGTATTTTTTCCACGTCAAGATTTGCCTGGCGTGCGCATTCCTCCCAGTTATCGGGGATGTTTCGTGCGTTCTCATCCATACACACTATCATGTCCATGTATTTGTAGTTTTGGGGGTGGTATTTGGCTGCGCAAAGCTGCACGATGTTGCCTTCCACTTCGCTTTGCCCGTGCAACGCCTTAAAGCTTCCGTCTGACTGCTCGGTTGCTATGTAGTCAACCTTGAAGTCGACGTAGTCTCCCGCCTGCTCTAACACCGGCGCTATTGAGTCTAAGACTTGTGTACCGTAGGGGCATTGACTCATAACATAGAATGTGAGTTCAGCTTTATCCGCATCTTCGCCTGCGGTGTCTGCGGGTGTGGTGGAGTGGCCTCCTTGTTTTTGAGATACAAGTTGTTGGGTTAGGGTTTCGATTTCGGCTTTTAGCTGGCCGGTTTGATAGAACATGTAGAAGTTCAATAAAACCGATAAAACCAGGAGCCCTGCGATAAGCATGTCAAGAGAGAACGTGGTTTGATCATCCTCTTTTTTTGCTGTTGATTTTTTCGAGGAAGCCTTTTTCGCTGTCTTCTTTTTTGTGGATTTCTTTTTCCGCGGTTTTTTCTTCGCCTCTTTATTTGTTTCTTCCTTTTTTTCGGCTTCGGTTTTCGGTTGTTCCAGTTCTTCGTTTTCTTCGTTTGCCATCTTCACCCAACAAATTTTTTCATTAAACGCAGTCTAATCCGAAATTTGGTATTAGACAAAGAATCCAAGGTTAAAAAATAATAACTATGCTTTTACAGGCGGTTTAGGTCGGCTACTTCGACTTCGGCGACCCCTTCCCAAGACTGGATTTGTTGTTGGATGTCCTCCATACCGCCTTTTTTGTCGTTGAATAGGAGTCTTGCTTCAAGGGCTTTAAGCCCGAAGGCGATTGGCTTCTCCTCCATGGAATGCAGTTCACACACTTCTTTGGGGAGTTTTTTAATCCTCTCTTTTATGGGGTCAAGGGGCGTTTCAACGTCTTCAGGCATTATCTTCATGTAGGCTACTACGTTCCAGTCGCTCATTTTTTCTTTTCACTCACAACGATTTTGGTGGCTCCAGGCAGTTTTTTGCAGGCCTTGTTTAAGGCTTTTTTAACGAGCCTTATCCTGGCTTCCGTGGGGTTGAAGAATACCGTGAATATAGGCTGCCTTTTGTTTAACCTTGCGGCGCGTCCAACGGGTTTGCCGAATGCGCGGCGCATACCCTCTGAAACACGGTCTGCGCCGGCTCCGGAGGCCTGTACGTTCTCCCTCATCACGTGGTGGGGGTAGGTACGTATCTTGAAGTAGTAGTTGGTCACACCCAAGTCTTTCTCAAGCGTGTATTGTGTGGTGATCCGGGCCGCCTCCAAGGCGTTGTGTCTCACCTGAATCTGCTCATCCATCACTACTGATGCTTGGTGGGTGAACTCGCCTTTAGCGTTTCCCATGTCAAAGCGGTTTATCTTGTTGGCGGGTATTCCGGATATGTATGAGTCGCTGGGGTTTTTGGAAACCCGGGTGAATGCGGGGGAATCCCATCGATATGCTTTAGCAGGTCTTAGTGAAGCCATCTTCTCTCTTTAGATTTTCTATAATAAGGGGTTGAGGGTATATAAAAGCTTCACCCCCTAAATCCCAGCCGCCTAAGCGAGTAATAAAGTGTTGAACCCAGTAAAGTGTCTCTGCCTTTGGAGACGACCATGTTTTTGAAATGGTTTTCTTCAGATAACTCAGCGTTTTTAATGGCGTAAGCCAGGAAAATAATTGCAGTGGATACGGGGATCCCCAGGTGTATGCAGTTTTCCGGTGGATCCTCCCCCACATACACCATGGGCTGTTGCCCGGCCTGCTCTCCCTCCATAATGCTGAGCCACACTTCTAATCCTTCTTTTGCGTGTTCCGCTGCCTGCCGGAACTCGTCTTCACCCGCCTTTGGCCTGTATCTTGGGGGCTCGTATTCGTATTTCACCTTCTCAATGATTTCAAACAAGCAGAGGCTTGTTTTGGCCATGTCAACTTGGTTATTGTAGTTTGTATCATTTTTTCTTTTTTGCATGAATTTTTCCGCCTCAGATACTCCGCCTATTTTTTCTCCAAAAAATTTTTCTGGGAGGATGAGGGGTTGAGGTTTCATCCCAACGGTATGTGCTTGCTGGGCTAACCGTATCTTGGTTTTTGTTAAACTAAAAAGTTTTTTCAAACCTTTTTTAAAGATTTTCTGTTGCATCCTCGTTATTTATTATGGTTGCTTGCAATATCTTTGTTATGCGTGTGATGGTTTTTTTAGGCCTAATTTTGTTGTTGGGTTGTCTTTCAACGACACAGCCTGAATCTACTACCACTACTACTCAGGTTAAAGCGAAAATGAACACTCATGTTGTATTGGAGACCACGAAAGGAGATATAGTAATCAAATTATTCGACAGTGAAGCCCCTAAGACCGCTGAAAACTTCGTGAAATACGTGGAGGACGGCTTCTATGAGGGCACCATATTCCACCGCATAATACCTGACTTCATGATCCAAGGCGGCGGGTTCACGGTTGAGGGAATACGGAAAGACACTCGACCCCCAATCCCCATTGAATCGGATAATGGCTTGAAGAACAATAAAGGCTTCATAGCCATGGCCCGCACAAGCGACCCCGACAGCGCCACCAGCCAGTTTTTCATAAACACCAAAGACAATGATTTCCTCAACTATAAACCCGGCTACGCCGGCTACACAGTCTTCGGGGAAGTGGTTGAAGGCCTGGACGTAGTATCCGAAATCGAGTCTCAGAAGACTCGGCGAAATGGCAGACACGAAGACTGGCCCCAGCAGCCAACAGTAATCACAAAAGCATACGTAAAAGAGGAAACATAAATGGGCATACTAGACATACTAAGGGATTTATTCGGCTCCAAACCCAAACCCCATCTAAGAGACGACCCGCAATACTCCCGCAGAAGAGACCTAGCCGGACACGACACACGACAAAGAAGCCGAAGCAAAGAAAAAGGAGAAGGAATATAACAACATACTTAACGCCCCTTCACGCACCTTATGTTTTTTAGTTCACGGAGTATGAGGCCTTCCCAGGTATCCTGCAGACCTTCCATTAATAATTTGAATAAATTCATTAATTTAACGAATAGATTCACTAATTTACTGAAACCCGTTTTACTGGTATATCTTCGTTTAACGTCTTCATAGACTACGACCTAGTCTGGAAGAAGTATCCGTGTATCACTCGGTTGCGTGTTGATATAATGTCCTTCCAAGGCATCTTCTCATGTTTCTTGCGGGTTTCAGCGGATACCTTGTTTGCTGCCTCGCCAAGCATCCCAAATCCTTCAAGACTGCAAACGAGCAGCCGGTTATAATCTAATTTTAGGGTCGGGGATACTGGGCTTTAAACTCTAAAAATAATAAAAGAGCCTCAGCCGGGATCTGAACCCGGGACCTTTGCCTGTTTGGGGTTTCATATGTTGCGGGCTACTGAGATGTAGTTGAGGTAGTCCCCGCCCGCAGGCCGGCGTGACGGCCTTACCAAGGCAACGCTCTACCAGGCTGAGCTACTGAGGCAGTCGGAGACACTAGGAATCGTTGCTTCCTGTGCGCATCGACTTATGAGTCGATCGCGTATCCGACGGATATCAGGCGGGTTCGCTTCGCTCACCCCCCCTCACTTTTTGTTTATGTAGGCCGTAAGGCCCACTCGCGTGTGTACGGAGGGAGCCGTGCAGGCAAACTCCGACTGTATTACGTCGGCGTATTTATTTCTCGGTTTAGATTAAAAAGCTTTTTTTTTTAGGTGAATAGTATGCTTCCCGTGTATCCTGTTAGTGAGATGAACATGCCGGCTACCATTAGCCGTTGGGCTATGCTCTCGTGCATAGTAAACGATAGTAGGAATAGTATGTCTGCTGTGAGTATCATGGCTGCGTAGAATAATAGATTGAATCCAGTGGGTGGGTTGAATAGGGGGTATAGGCTGGCGGCTACTGCTGCGAACATGAATAGGAAGGCTATCTCCCTGGCTCTTTTAGTCCCCGCTTTGATGGGTAGGGTGTTGCTGTATATTTTTTCGTCTCCCGGCATGTCTTCCACGTCCTTCACTATCTCTCTTGCCATAGTTGATAGGAAGCTTGTGGCAATGAGGGTTGTGAAAAGCGGGTTGATCATCCCCAGTGAGGGGGTTTGTTTGAGGCTTGCGACTGCGCCGAAGAGGAATATGCTTGCAACAAGGTAGGAGACTACGATGTTGGCGAGAAAAAACAGTTTCTTGGAGTATCGAGCGTATATGATCAGCATTAGGGCGTTGAGGGTTGCGATTACGAGTGTATAATCGTTGATGGCTTTGCTTAATCCGATGCCCGCCATAAACAACACGATTGACATCATCAAAGTGTCTGACCGGCTAATCCTGCCTGACGGTATGGGTCTTTCGGGTTTGTTTATTTTGTCGGACTCAAAATCGAAGTAATCGTTTAAGGCGTTGCCGGCCCCCAGGATGAGGCTTGCGGTGAGGGCTGCGCAGAGTATCGGCCAGAACTCCAGGGGGGGTCCGGTGTAAAGTAGTGCGCCTGTGACAACCCCCACGAAAGCCAGTATCATGTTGCGTGGGCGCACTAAGCCAAGCAGCGTGTCAAGCCATTGCCGGTATGCTGAAAAATCCATGTCGTTGATATTTATTGGCTTAGTTGGTTATTTATTTACTATGGCCGTCCACCCAATTGAATATCGATACGGCAGAGCCGAGGTAAAAAAAATATTTGAGGAGGAAACCCGCGTTAAATACATGCTTTTAACCGAGGCTGCTCTGGCTCAAGCCCACGCGAGTGTAGGCAATATACCGCAGGCGGCGGCGGATGAGATAAAAGAAAAAGCGAAACTAGATTACGTGTGCTTAGACCGTGTAAAGGCGATTGAGGCGGAGATACACCACGACGTGATGGCGCTTGTGAAAGCCTTGGATGAGCAGTGCGGGGATTCAGGTAAATACATACATTTGGGGGCTACAAGCAACGACGTAACCGACACAGCCCTCGCCCTGCAAATCCGAGACTATATATTTTTGCTTGAGAAAAACCTCCTTGATTTAAGAAACGTGCTGCTTAGTCAGGCTGAGAAACACAAGAAAACTGTTTGCGTGGGTCGGACTCACGCTCAACACGCAGTCCCCACCACCTACGGCTTGAAGTTCGGTATCTGGGCGGCTGAAATGCAAAGACACCTTGAGCGGTTAAATGAGATAAAGCCCCGGATCCTGGTGGGGCAGATGACGGGGGCAGTCGGCACCCAGGCGGCCTTCGGGGAGCACGCCGCTGAAATACAAAGACAGGTTATGGTTGAGCTGGGTTTAGGATCCGTTGATTTATCTAATCAAGTGATTCAACGAGACCGCCACAGCGAGTTCATGCTGCACCTGGCCTTGATTTCAGAGTCCCTAAACAAGTTCTCAACCGAGATAAGGAATCTTCAGAGAACTGAGATAATGGAGGTGGCAGAGGGTTTCCGGAAAAAACAGGTGGGTTCATCCACCATGCCACATAAAATGAATCCCATATACGCTGAGAGGATCTGCGGTTTATCGCGGATAGTGAAATCCTGTGGAGTCACCTCCCTTGAAAACATACCGCTTTGGCATGAGAGGGATTTAACTAACTCAAGCCCGGAGCGGATAATCCTGCCTGAGGCGGCTATAATACTGGATTACATCCTGCAGCTTAGCATTGATTTGATGGAGAACCTGGTTTTTCACCCTGAAAACATTAAACGCAATCTAGAGATGACCGGCGGCCGCATCATGGCTGAATCAGTTATGATAAGCTTGGTTGAGGCAGGGGTTAGCAGACAGAAAGCCCATGAGATGGTCAGGGAATGCGCACTAGAAAGCGTCAGGGAGAAAACATCCTTCAAAGATAAACTATTAGCCCACAAAGAGGTTTCAACCCACTTATCTGAAAAACAGGTTGACGAGGCTTTGGATCCGGCTAACTACGTCGGCACAGCCGAGAAGCAGGTGCAGGATTTAGCAGAGAAATACTCTTAAAGTGTTTGTTCGAAAAAAAAACGTCAAAGGACACACCTATTATTATTTAGTGCAGTGCCACAGGCAGGAGGGTGTACCCCGACAGAAGGTGGTGAAGTATTTGGGTAGTGAGGAACCCACACCCAAGAAAGTAAAGAAAATAGAAAAACAACTTAAGTCTAACGCGAAAAAATAGGCCTCAATAACCCTAACTTCCAATAAACATTGTTTTAAGTCAGAACTCCCCCATATATTCTACAATGCCTGACGTGCCTGACAGCTGCATTGAGGATTCAGGTTTCAAGCTTCTTGAAGGAGAAAAACTATACAAAATAATCAAACCCCATCCCCTGTCATTCATTGATATGTATTTCATGTGGGTTTTAGTCATACTCCTAAGCCTCCTATTTCTGGTCTACGGCGATAGTCTGGGGGAGTTGATTGGGAACCCTGCGGCGACCCCTCTTTTCATATACGACGGTTTCCTCAACAGTTCCTCGGAAAACCTATTAATCCGCTCCATGCCTTATCTAACCGAAACCAGGCAAGACATATATGAATTCACTCTGCCTTTGACCACGGTTCTGAGGGAATACGCTCCAGTGTCCCTTTGGATTTTCCTGTTAACCATATTATCTATACTAGTGTCTTTTCTAAAGATCGCTTTGAGGTGGTGCATAATACTTCCTGCGGCAGGCATAACCAGCCTCATTGTTGCGGTGGCACTGGATTTGGATCCTCGGTTCGCCTACTTTTTCGGGATACTCTTTTCTTTGGTTGGAGTATTGATGGTGGAATTGTATCGCAGGGCCCACACATTCTATGTCACCGGCTCCCGGCTTGTGACTGAAGCCACCTTCCTAACCCGCAAGAAAAACGAGTTAGGCTACGACAAAATAAACAATGTGGTGTTGGATCAAAGCTTAGTAGGTCGGGTCTTTAACTTCGGCACATTAATCCCTGCAACCGCCTCAGGGCTTGGGATGGGTGAGGACTCAGCCTACCTGGGTTTCGGCGCCGCAGGCGAAGTCGGTTCAGGCCCCTTAATTGGGGGGGGCGCTGCAGCAGGCAGGAGCATAACAGTACCCCGCACAAGAAGCATGTACTCCTTATTCGGAGTGTCAAACCCCGCTGAGATAGAGCACTTAATTTCGGCCTTAATATCCGACTTCAGGGAAGCCCCCCACCTAAAGGACATCAAAAAAACGCTGGGGCAGATGCGGGATCACATGCAGGAGGATAACCTCTGAACTAGACTACTTGATCCTCATAGAGTTGCTCCAGACTCTGGCGTCGCCGTATCAGGCGGGATTCCCCCCCATCAACTAGAATTTCCGCGGGTTTAGGGATGCTGTTGTAGTTTGAGCTCATCGAAAAACCGTAGGCCCCGCCATTCTCAACCACAACTATATCCCCTTTTTCGGCTTCAGGCAGCATCCTGTCTTTACCCAGGATGTCTCCGGATTCACAGAGGTTCCCCGCCACATCATAGCTGATGCTCTCCCCGTCTTTACCCGCTAACCTTATGTGGTGGTAGGCGTCATACATTGCGGGCCGCACAAGATCGTTGAAGCCGGCATCCGTGTTTATGAAGTTTTTTGCGGGGGTTTTTTTAATGCTGTTGACTGTGCATAAAAGCACTCCAGCCTCTGCGACGATGTAGCGTCCAGGCTCAAACCATATCACTGGTTTATAACCCAGTTTTTCGACTCCCGCCTCAACAAGGGGTTTATAGGCTTGCGCGAAATCGTTGACTGACGCCACCTTTTCGTTTTGATATCTAACACCTAAACCACCACCTAAGTCTATGAAATCCAGTTGAATGTTGTAGTCGTATTTGAGTTTAGCTGCGAATTCAAACATCTTCTCCCCCGCTTCAACGAAGCCGGACATATCCCCCACGTTGCTGCCGATATGGCAGTGGATTCCAGCAACATTTAAAGACGAGTCAAGGGCCTTCTTAACAGCCTCCTCTGCTATGCCTTCCATAAAGTGCAACCCGAATTTGCTTCCAGCTAGGGCGGTTGAAATCTTGGGGTGGGTTTTCGCATCGACGTTGGGGTTAACGCGGAAGGCTATTCTATGTCCCCCCACTTTTTTGAATACATTTATTTCATCCGTGTTTCCGACGGTCACATTAACTTTAGCCTCAACTGCGGACCTAAGATCGGATTCGGTTTTGCTGTTTGAAGTGTACATCACGTTTGCAGGCTGGAACCCGGATCTTAAGACCGCGTCAAGCTCGCCTTGAGAGACCACGTCAGCCCCGAAACCCTCCTGCTCAATTATCTTCAAGACGTTGAGGTTGGTGTTAGCCTTAACAGCGTAGCAGGGTTTCACTTCAACTGGGAAGTCCTTGAAGGATTCCTTGAAGGCCCTGCATTTATGTTTGATTAAGTCAGCGTCATAAACGTATAATGGAGTCCCATACTCCTTGGCCAGTGATTTAAGCAACTCGTCATCCATCGCCAACTTAATTGATTTTAAGGTAATTTAAATCACAACCGATCTGCTATGTTGCGGAAGAAGCCAATCAAAGTATTGGATTCTCTAAGGCTTATGAACCCCCTACCTACCACCTGTCTGAAGGTTTTTTTGATGATCATACGCTCAAACTCTTTTTCATATAGTTTGTCGGCTGTTTCGTCGAAAAAAGAAAGCAACGTGTTTTTCGCCTCACCCGATATCGGCTGGTTCTTCCGTTTCAAAAGTGTTTTCGACCTGAAAGGCTGCCTGCTAACCTCGTATAACATTACTGCCACCGCCTGAGCGAGGTTTAATACAGGGTATTTAGGGTTTGCGGGGATTGTTACCTGCAGATCGCATTCCGCTATTTGTTTGCTTGAAAGACCCTGATCCTCGGTCCCGAAAACCAAACCCACCTTACCATCCACAGACAACGCGGGCCGAAGATCCTCAGGCAGCATCGGGCTTCTATTATAGTTGCGGTTTCCCCCTGAAACCGCGGAAGTCGCCACCAAAAAATCACAATAACCCTTAACCCCCTCAAATGACTCGAAAATCTTCGCCTCATCCAATACGTCTGATTTGGCGTGCATAGCCATAGCACGCATCTCCCCTGTTTCCTTGGGGGGGTTAACTAAAACCAGCTCCCGGAATCCGAAGTTCTTCATAACCCTTGCAACCGATCCTACATTCCCCGCGTAAAGAGGGTTAACCAACACAACACAAAACTGATCCATAGTGATTTAGAGCCATCTCTTCTTTTTGAAGTAGGCGGTTAAAGCCGCCGCAACCCCCGCCATAATAAACCATATTAGGGGGTACCCGTATCTATAATCCAGTTCAGGCATGTGTTTGAAGTTCATGCCGTAGACGCCTGCGATAAATGTTAAGGGTATGAAGATTGTTGCGATGATCGTCAGCGTCTTCATCACCTCATTCATGCGGTTGCTTAGACTTGATAGATAGGTATCAAGCATCCCCGACACAATATCCCGGTAGGATTCAATGGTGTCGATAACCTGTATAGTGTGGTCATAGACGTCACGGAAATAAATGCCGGTGCTCTTTTTAATCAAAGGAGATTCGGATCTCTCAAGGCCTGATATCACCTCCCTCAGAGGCCAGATACTGCGTCTTAAAGAGATGATGTCTTTCCTAAGACCCTGAATCCGCTGCATAGTCTGGTTGCTTGGGTTCTCCAGAATCTCATCCTCAAGCGCCTCGATTCTCTCCCCAAACCTCTCAAGGATCAGGAAATAATTATCCACAATCGAATCAATTAAGGCGTACAACAAGTAGTCTGCCTTTCGTTTTCTTATTCCCCTACCTGTTCTTATCCTGTCTCTGACACCATTGAATACGTCGCCTTCATGCTCCTGGAAGGAGACCACAAAATTCTCTCCCACAAAAAAACTAATCTGCTCGGATGAGAGGTCTCCATTTATGTGCAGAAGCCTTAAAACCACGAAAACTCGCTCCCCCAACTCCTCCTTTTTAGGGCGCTGCTGAGTGTTTAAGACATCCTCTAAAACCAGGGGGTGGATGTCGAAGTATCCGCCGATTTTTTCGACGACCCCCACATCATGTATGCCGTCGACGTTAATCCAGGATACCTTGGGGCTGTCTTTTTCCGGGAGAAGCTGATTGAGATCCTCAGCCTCAAACTCCCCATAATCTTTTTCGTCATAATTTATTACGGTTATGCGGCTTTTATCGGTTTTCCTCTCCCCCACATGAATCAAGGTCCCAGGCGGCAACCCGGATTTACGAGATAACCGGCCTTTGGATTTGGATTTCATATCTCCTAAATATTAATTGCTTAAGCTCATATAACTACTTGATGAGGCACTTACAGTATGGGGCAGACGATTTGAC
>WJJK01000088.1 GCA_014729705.1 Candidatus Altarchaeales archaeon
AGATTCCTCCTTTTTCCTATTTTAGGAGAAATATAGAAAGAATATTGAGGTATAGGATTCTGGAGGAAACCTGAGGTTTCTTTAGGTTTTCTCGAATAGTTCAGGAACCCTTAGCAATCAAGGCCACCCTTGTGTATTTATCAACGAGAGCCTGACCGCCAATAAAAAAGGAAGCCAGAAAACCCGCTGTTATTACACAGGTTATGAATTCAGCATTGTTCTCATAGCCTTCCTGAAAGACCATGGAAAACATCAGCCCAAAAAAACCGGCTTCAATTAGAAGAAAAGCCAGGAATTTCTTAGACTTCAAAGCTCCCTTCTCAAACCTATTTGGATCCATGATTTCCTCTGTTTACCTTGTCGGCATCCGAGTGCGAACACCCTGAGTATTCATCACTCTCTGGAAATTGTCTTCTACATCTTGAGGGTCCGAAAACAACTGAGAGGGACCCGGATTTTCTGCAATCAAGGTGCTTAAACGGGTTTGCTCATCAGAAAGCATTGTTGGAACAATCTGCTCAAACTCTGTTCGAGCCTGTCGACTTGTCCTTAAACAATACAGAATGAAATCATCTTGAAGGCGGATAGGATTATTAGAATCCCCTTTCACGCCTTTCAACATATTTTCACCTCTGTCGTTGTACCACCAACCCATTTTCCACACTCGGTTTAGGTAAATGCAGACAAGTCACACCATCTAAATCTGCACGCTATAAGGACAAAACCGAATCCGTTTTCCGGTTTTTCCTCCGTATCACAACTAATACACCTGTATATTACAACCAAGCCCTTCAATATACCTGGTGATTTCCCCTAGTTGTAGCGACGTTACTACCACTTTCCACAGGGTAAAGGAACCATCATGATATATGACAGGGCTTAGGGGAACGGAAAGTTCAAAGGGTTCCCCACCTGTTATCTCAAGGGTGAAACACTTAACTTCATTCAAAGATATCTAGTCTCCACCCAACCTGACGATCGGAAATTTTATCAACCGTCTCAATCGAGAAATTCACCGGACCTTCAAAATCTTTCATACACCGGATAAAATAACCCGCACAAGTGTCCACAAAACAGAAGTTGCTTTGCAAAGCACCCTCGTGGGACATCTGAAAAGTCCAAGGAAAACTTTCCCGGACTTCCTGACCTTCTGAGTCCACCGGGAAAAATTTCCCGGGATCTAAAGAATTCATTACAAGAGACCGGATAACATCTACAACTGATTTCCGACCCTGAGTCGTCGAGATGGCTTTCCAAGCAAAAGATTTACTTAAATCACCATCAACTGCAGCCAAGCTCGACCCGGTTACATCCTCTGCTTCAATGGGTACCGGTACCGAGCCCCTCCGATACTCAGGGGGATCCACTGATGCGGGAAGGACCGCCAATTGACCCTCATCGGGGTCCTCTCCAAGAGCCGCACGAACCCCCTCTGAGATGAGCCCCAGAACCTTCTCTGAAGCCTTCTCGAGTTGTGCCCCTATGGCAACCGGACTCCGAGCCGAAGTCCCTACAGAAGGCGCAGGGCGTGCTCCTGGAGGTAGGGGCCCCGTTCTCAGTTCCGGGGCATCTCCATCAAACTGGAGCCTTTCTGCCAACAAAGCTGAGTACAAGGGATGAAGAGACTTCGGCCCCGTCTTTTCATTGCCCATAAGAAGGTTTTTAGGATCGAAGTCCTCTTGCTCCCTCATCCTCTGCAAGGAATGGAAGCCAGACTCCTGAATTTCCTTAACCTTGGCGGTGTCTAATGAAGACACCCGAGTTTGGACAATCTCTTCAACAAGGGTTGTGAATTCCTCATCCGAGATAGATCCCTTCTTGAACTCCTCGAGGGAATCCCGCAATTCCTCAGAGTTCTCCAAAAGAAGAGAACTAAGGTGTTTCAGTTCGACATCCATTTTAGTTCAAATCGTTCCCAGACCACTGAGTGTGCAAGGCCACACAAAGCTTCAGCAGTTTGTTTAGAGAATGGTCATAGGACTTCCAAAGTTGATCCGAGTCTACATCCGGATTCGAAAAAGAAACCCATTCATGAAAAACAGAAAAGGAAAGAAGAGCCGGAAGGTTTCTCCGAAGAAGGAAAGGATATCCCGGATCCTTTGGCGGCAAAAAATTTACATCTGTAGAAATCATTTCTTTGTCTCGATTGTAATGGTTGAACCAACCTCCACAAAATCATCCCCTGTTGGTTCCCAGGGATCCACCTCGGGGGCCTGGGAAGGAACTGGAAGAGCATTCCCCTGTCCTCCTCCCACATATATACCCTGTTGTGACACAGGAGTATTGATTTTATCAGAAGTTGGGAAAAGAGTTGTCCTCTTCCCCTCCGTTTGTCCCTCCATTTCAGGTGCCGGAGGCTTGAAAGAAGGGCTTTCAGGGGGGGGTGAAGGTGGGGGTGGATTCACCACCCCCGAACGAAACATTCTTTCTGCATCTCTCAAATGACTGCACCTTTTTTCGAACTGACCCGCCTTACAGTCACATCTTAAAGCTTTCCCAGACTCATCCAGGAAAACTCGGTAACTTTTATCTTCTTTGGTTCTTGAAGGAACAGAAACCAAAAAGGCCCCTGAATCCTCCATTTTACCAATCTCTCTCTCGTTATCCTTTCTGGGCTCTGGAACTTCCGGAGGTTCTTTTCCCCGAGCTTCTGCCAGCGCCTTGACAGCCTCATCCACTTGTTTGGTACGAACAGCTTCTGGGGCACTTTGAAGAATAGTAGAAACACTTTCCTCAATGGTTGGGATCTCCCAATCCTGTCTTCTATCGGAAGTTTCCAGAATGATTGCCTCCCTCATCAAATCAGGGAAATCAATAGCTCTCACCTCAAAATATCTAGGATGATCTTCGTCAGCGAAATTAGGATTGTTAAGAAAACGGTCTTCCTGAGTTTTGACCCTTTTCTCAAAAAGATCCTCAGAGAGACTCGCCCAAGCACAGAATTTATTACGACATTGTTTACAATAACGCTCCCTCAAATGAGGGACCTCCTTCACCTGATTTACTAAAGGTGTTTTACTCTTTCGACAATCCGCTAAACACTCTTGTGTGAAGTCCTGTTTAGGCATCCTCGGATTTCCTTGCTTTAATACACCGACCATTCCTACAAGAAAAACAATACCTCCGACGCAAGGATTCCTTGTCACCAGAATCCCACCCCATACTTTGAAGGCACTCTTTCGTCAGATTATCTTTTTCCATAAAGCCCCCGAACATCTCTAATAGGGGGGTCTTATAGAAGAATTAAGAGATCTCTCTCTCAAACACCTTGATATCGATAAGTCCGACATTCTCTGGGGTCACATCTACTCCAGAGGAGGTCTTGATCTCAACCTTATGCCCACGATTGGACTGACTCAAAACCAGAGCATTCGAGAGTTTCAAAGCGAAATCCACCGAGAGGACATCCGGAAGTTTGAAAGTAAAAACGCCAGGCTTCTTTGGTTCCTCTTCTTCGGAGAAATCCAATTCCAGATCCGTGACGATTTCTTCCGAGGTCTCCGTAGGGGACTTTTCACGGACCACCTCGACCGAAGAACCTTCCAC
>WJJK01000089.1 GCA_014729705.1 Candidatus Altarchaeales archaeon
GCTTATCTTTGTTTTCAAACCCAAGTCTTTGGCGTATATGTCAACGATTTGATTTGTGAGCTCTATGAAAAAATCAGTTAGGTCTCGTGAATCATAGTTCCAAGCATCTATGAATACACAATTTGTGTGAGGTCTTTTGTTTAAATTATTTTGGACTTCACGTAGAATGCTGGTTTTTCCGACTTTTCGTATTCCATATAGTGCATAGCCTCCCCCTCCCTTTTCAAGGATTCGGATCATGTCCTGAACTATCTCTTTTCTTCCAACAAGTTTTTTCCCTGTGACAGGCATTAAAGTAAAATCCATTTTGCTAATAAATTTATTACTAATATATTTGTTAGATATTATAAAAACTATCTCCTATCCTTGTTATTCCCCTTCTTTAAGGTTTTCCTTCGTCAACAAGTGTTTTCATCCTTCTTAACGTGTCAGTCGCCATCGGGTTCATTTTCTTATCCATCCGTGTCCTGAAGGATGTTTTTCCAAGTCTTGCCTGGACTCCATCCATTTCTCAAAGATTTGATAGTTCAATACCACCATTTCAGTATTCATTATCTTTTACACCTTTTTCAATATATCTGATTCAAAAGAGTTCCGGATATTTTTCCTTCTTATATTCCAGGTCCACGACTTCCCGCCTGTATGTTCTTTCCTCCATCCAGCCCCGAATCATGCATACTGTCGGCCTGTGGGGGATCCTGGGCTCCAGGACGGTGACCATCTCGACTTCCTCTTCAGCAGGGGCTTCCTGGAGTATCTGGATTGTTCCGTTTCTTCCTGTGGATATCTGCAGCTGTCCCGCATATTCCTTGCACCATCCCCCATTTATGTTTATGATTTGCCCGCGTCTGTAGATCCCGCACTGGTTTTTCCAGAGGGTCAACGAGACTTCTCCACTATCATCACTGACTAAGAATGTCTCCATTTGGCCATAATCAGTGTTTTTCACGGATGGCTCGGTCTTCAACTCCAGTGTGAGCTCCTTGAAGGGATTGTTTGGCATAAGCTCCCCTACCGAGGTTATTTCATGATGTGGCTTGGTTATCTGCTGAATACCGGGTTTGTTTTCTTTTCTGGTTTTTTTCTTCTTGGCCTTGGTGATTTTTACGGTATAGTCTTTTCTCTCAATGATCTTCTCGCCTTTGTTAGGCACTACAGAGTTTTCCTTGGGTTGGATGGTATCCCCGAATAGTGTTGTCTGAGTCATCAGCAACCACCTATTTCATGGATTATAACATCGACTTTTTGAGTTCTGGCATAACCTATAGTGTATTTGGTCCCCTTTGATTTTCCGTCCCAGAATGCAATAACCATGTCTGCATCATTCACCATAAGCCTGTTTCTCTCAAAATAATCCCTGACATCGTATCTCCTGTCTTCCCCTGTCTGAAATCGTGGTAAATATTTCTTGAAGGGGATATTATGGGCTTTGGCATATACTTCAGCATAAGTGTCTACCCCCATGGCGCCGCCTGAAATTAATGTCTCCTCCTGTGACACGTGTTTGCGCATTTGGTTTTCGAAGAAGCCATAATCACATCCATGCCTTGAACCGACAACCGCAACAATCATCTCACCCTCCGGGATGATTTTTTTATTCTTTGCTTAGCCTTGAACCAGACTTTGAGTTTTTGAATGGAAAGCCTAAATGCCGCCTCCGGCGACTATTTATGGCTTTCTCTTCGAATTTGAGTTTCGTCAGAAATTCCGGTAAAAAATTTGTGTATGGACTTTGAGATTGTAAACCAGATCCTTACAGAGGGAGAGAAATACAGCGAGGTATGCAGGCAGATGACGCGGAGGTGTCTAAGATGGCAACGTGCATAGTCATCGAGGTGGATTCCTCCATGGATGTGTACGACGCCCGGATACAGGTCCTCAAGCTGTATTGGCCCTGGATGGGGAAGGTGTATGTAGCCGAGGTGGCTGGAGGTGAATACCGTGGGAGAGCGAGTATTCCTGGATAGAATCCGAAAGAGGATACACGTGTATCGCGGCAGCAGGGATAACATCGTCCTTTATGTGCCTGTGAAGCCGACGCCCGGTGTAGACCAAGCAGTGGAGAAAAACGCGATACATTCTGAGACGGCTGAACGTATCAAGCAGGTGTGGCATAAACAATGTCGTCACACCTGATTTCTTTTTTATAAACCTTTAATCATTCTCCACGGCAGTGTGATGATTCCCCATCCATAGTCTAGTGTCAGGTGGATTATGCATGCAAGCATGCCTGTGAACCCGAATTTCTTCCAGGCCTGTATCGGAGTCCAAGGCGTGTGCCGGAATAACCGGTGATGCCGACCCAAGTATTTTGCGGGGTAGTCCATCCATGCGTTGACGTTCTCATGTGAATCGCCTAGAAGAAACCTGTTTACGTTATTGTGGATGAACCGGGACGGCATTTTTTATTTCACATGTGGATACGGGATTGGTGTCTGCTGGCGGGAGCGCTCCTGGCTTTTGGACATGTTTATGTCTAGGAGTATTTTGTGGGCGTGTTTTAATGCCATGACTATGCCCGGGATCTCTTTGCCCGGGTCTACGCTTATCCCTATCTTGTCTTCCCCGTGGTTGAGGTTCAGGTATCTCTTGTCTCCCGACTTGTTGTAGTTGAAGTTTTTGGACAGGCTGTTGTCGCCGTACCGGTGGGTGAGCTCCACACCCTCATCCTTCTCAAGTGTATAGACGATTTCCGCGACCTCCTTGCTGTCCAGGTCGAACCGTATCAGGGGGCCTGGTTTTTCACTCATTGTGATCC
>WJJK01000090.1 GCA_014729705.1 Candidatus Altarchaeales archaeon
CGAAAGCTTGTTGTTTGACTTGTCGCCGTCTTTGTGATCTACTTGTTCGTCATGCTTAAGGTAACGACCGAGATGCTGCTCCATTTTTGCACGATGCAGATAGACATACTTTTTCTTACGGTCTCCCCGCTTCTCCCCTTTCGGGTGCGGAGGAGTCGTCGTGCAGTAGTAATATCCGCCCCGGGTGGCTTTTACTATACTATCGGGGTCGATCTTAAACAGTTCCTTATCCATGTCATAGAGCATGATATCAGTAGATTATTAGATTTTTCATCGAAAATATGCTTTTTTCACTCAATTTTAGCATTCTAGAAATGTATATTATACATGAGGATCGATGATGCCTAAGATAGAGAGACAGTTCGAAGAGCTACGTGCAAGCCTATCAAAACTCGAGACGGCTATGGATTCTGCACGTAGTAACATCTCAGCGGCGTACAAACTCGTAGCTGAGATGGAGGCCAGTCTATGTGAGATAGGGCATCTGAGGGCTCCTACGGACATCATGGGGATAAAAAATCAAATCGAAAAGCTCTCCAAAGGGAAAAAGGCTGACAGAGAATGACGTCTGCTATCATAGAAGATCCTTATAAGGTACTTGGCGTCAGGCGGGTAGATGCCTCTGATGAGTCTATAAAAAAGGCTTATCGGAAGCTGGCTATTAAGTACCACCCTGATAAGAACCGGGGCGACCCTGAGGCTGAGCGTAAATTTATAGAGGTCACGCGAGCATATAACCTGATATCCTCTGAGACGAAGCGGAGTATCTTCAATAATACCGGAGGGAGGGCTTCTCATAGACCCGGAGGATTCAAGTCCCGTACGGAGTGGACTGAGGATACTTTTGGGGGCGGTTTTGCTGAAGAGTTCGCAAAACGGGCGAAAGGATCTGCGGAGACACGTAAGAACGAGTGGGATTATCCTAGAGCTCAAAATCCTAGAGCTCAAAATCCTAGAGCTCAAAATCCTAGAGCTCAAAAGGCTAAGGCACACCCCACGTACAAAGCGGAAAAACATGTGTATAGGGGACAAAATCTCAAATGTGATGTACACATATCTCTAAAAGAGGTTTTTACAGGCACAACTAAGAACGTGCACTACACCAGGATGGAAAAATGCACGACATGCCATGGGACGGGGTCTTCTGACCTGTCCGTGCATCGCTGTAAAAAGTGCAATGGTACTGGTAAATCCAGAGGGGATGATAGCACCGACCCCTGCTTTGAGTGCCGAGGATCCGGGAAGATACCGGATAACCCCTGCCTCTCTTGTAATGGTACCGGGCTTCTTCCTACAGAACACACAGAGCGCATCGAAATACCTCGTGGTACTCATAACGGGGACAAGATAACACGGTATGGTAAGGGTAATGAGCACCGTGCTGCCGGTAAGAATGGAGATTTAATAGTCACTATACATATCGACGACGATGATATGTACACACGTGTGAGAGACAACCTGTACACTAAAGTGTACATATCATACTCAGAGTCTATACTGGGGACAGAACGTTATGTACCTATGATCGATGATCAGAAAAAGGTCAGGCTTAAAATAGGGCCTAGGACTAAACATGGTCAAAAAATCACGATCAATGGTGCGGGCATGTATAAGAAGTATACTAAGAAAGAAGTGCGCGGGGACCTGGTTATCTCTATACAAGTAGTCCCTCCTGAAGATATAAATGAAGAGGAAATACGTCTATACCAGAGGATCCATGACATAGAAAAGGCACGATATGGCAACAAAAACAAGTAAGAAATCTTCGAGACGAAGAAGAGGATCAGGTCTCAAGCCCCTGAAACCAAAGAGGACTCTGAAGTCAAAGAAGGCTCAAACGCCTGCCAAGACGTCGAAGCCGAAAAAGACGAAGAAAACTCTGAAACCATAAGGAATACTGTATGATCGTTAAGTTCTCGCCGAAGAGTGCCAACAAACAGAAAGAATCTCCACCTGAGCCTACACGCTCGGAGATCATCGCAGGGCTTAAGAAGATTTTAAGCTACGGTATCTACGAAGACAGTGACTATGAAGTCACCGAGGACTACATACGTGTTGACCTTGCGTATGACACTAAGGGGACAGTAGATTCATATCAAGAGCGTTTGAGAAGTAGATATCCCGGCAGAGTATCGGTTGATGGGACTATCACTACTATAGATTTCAAAGCACGGAGAACAAATGACACCGAACAAAACAAATAAAGCACCCCGTTCTCGTAGAGTAGGTGGCGTAGCTCGTGCTAAGATCGCGCGTAAAGCCCTTACTGTTATTTTCAGGGATGAAACGGACCCGCTATACTACGCCAAAGACATGGATTTTGCAAGGCAGTTTTTTGTGTCCAGGCATACGATACAAAAAATACGCGAGGAGCTGGGAGTCCCTTCCCGATCACAGCGTATACTTGATAGGCTCGACAAGATGGACCTGTCTGAGTTTACCATAAAAGAGTTGTCCAGTATTTTGAGTGTTAAGTATCAAAATCTGTACAAAATCATAACAGAGAACGGCCTTCAGGTAAAAGCAGACAGGCGTCCTGTAGAATCCCTTAAGGAATACCAAAAGAATAGAAAGAAGAGTGTGCCTGAAAATTAGTAGAGAGGCATCTTTTCTTAAAGGTTTCCTACTCCAGTATCTCCTATAGGACGAGCTCTCTTTTCTTCTATAACAGAAGATACTTTGCTATAGGAGTCTACAGTGATCGCTGTTATGTCCGAGCGTCCACTTAGAGTGCTTTCTACGAACTTTTTCAGTGCGTCATGTGTTGCTTCGTCGAGATCAACCGTGTTTCCCTCCACTATAGCCGTACCTTCATCGAGGTCTACTACCACTCGAGACATCTTTTTTGTCTCAACCTTATTGATGGTATACTCTACCTCACTCATGATGTGACTCCTTATGGAATATGTGTTTCCTAGCGGTATACATGTCGTGCACGTAGTGCTCCGGATCTATCATAGAGATCTGTTTCTCATATCTACGTAGTATCTTGGCAGGCCAGCAGTACTGATCTGCTATCCCCTTCTTCTGTACGCCGCTCAGCACAGTCTGAGCGAATTTTTTAGGGCACGAGAAGATGAATGAGTACGGTTGAGGTTTTGCTCCGGAGCAGTTATGAGGATAATGCGCGAAATTGTACTCCGACTCTAAGGTGAAATCCTCTGTTGGATACGCATCGAGATCGAAATAGACTCTTCCTTCTTCCATCAAGTTGAAGCGATCCCAATTAGATTGAGCGCACCGAGCTAGAGGGTTTTCTATCTCCGGCTTCTCTATAAGCTCATAGTCCCACTGAGAGTCCTTAGCGAAACTCTGAGTCCTCTCTACATGGTATTTCAGATCATTCGGTACTTTACCATAGACTATTTGATACAGTATCATTACGCTGCCTCTAGTTCTTCTACTCTCTTCTTAAGAGATTCATTCTCGGTCTCAAGGCGTTCTATCTTCTTATCTGTTTCTGAACGCCAGTCTATTAGGTTATCGAGACTTGACCTAAGAGTATCTATAGCGAGGGTGCCGTAGTTGGTTTCCAGTTGTAGGGTTCTTTGTCTGAGCTTCTTCACTTCGTTATGGAGGATAGCCCCATAACGTCGATAGTTAAATGACTGGACTTCCCCATTCTCATCATAGTACACTAGTTCCGTCAACCCCAGATCATGAGCATCCTCTGCTATAAATCCTATCTCCCTTTTGTCGTAAAGTTCGTCCAGAATGGCATGCTTTACAGCGTACCCTTTTGATCTGTTGTTAGGGTCTGTATATACTTTCTCTTTTGTTTGCTTTCTTGCCCTGTAGGTTACTGGATTCAGTCCCCAAATCTTCTCAGACCAACTGTCCTCCATCGGCTGGATGTCACCCTTGTACCTACGGCTCGACGAGTCAATTCCAATCTGGTTTGAACCTATATGGACAACATCACCAGAGGAGGAACCAGAATTACCAGTAATCGCAGGGGAATAGAAATCGCCTGTTGAGTTGTAGTAGAATGCATTGCTGGCACCGTCGTTATAGTCAAACCGCATTATGTTTCCAGCGGATTGACTTTTGATGCTGAACTTATCAGCAGTATCATCGCCCTGATCAGCCCACATCTCCAGTATCGCGTCTGAAGATTCGTATCCCTGAATTGTAACAGTTGAGTCGGTGCTGCCGCTATAGAACCTTGCACCTCCCGGCGCACTCTGCATGTTTAGATACAATGCATAAGAAGTAGACGTGGTTACGGTTGCTCCGTCATACGCTATGTTCAAACCTCCGTTGTTATGGAGAATCATTCTGCATTCTGGACTAGCGGTGTTATCATTCACAAGAAAAGCCAGTCCGGTATGGGTATTATAAGTATCTAGGTTTATACTGTAGATCGCCGCAGTGATTGCTGGCATATTACTTGACGTTTCAGACGAATACCATTCAACACCGCCACGATACTCCCCTACTGTCGCAGTACCGCTACCGTAGTCGGTAACTGTGTCACGAAAACGTACTACTGGTAGGTACTCAGTTCCGTCTTGGGGGTTGTTAATGATACCGCAGGGGCCAAGGATTTCCACCATGTTCCTGTTTTCAGTATTGTCGGACTCAAAGTAGACCATCTCATCATTGAATCCCCCGTATGAATAGAACGCAAGCCTGTTGCCCCAAGCAGCACCCGATCCGATTCGCCATTTGCCGCTACCACCTGAGCGGAAGTGTATGTCCGCTTCGCCCGTGTCGTTACAGTCCAGGTAGAGATACGTATCTGCATCGCCAGTATTATCGTTGTTCAGGTACATTGTCAAGTTCGTTCCATCGTCAGTAACCCAGAACGAACTGTTACCATCGACTATATGCAGCGGGTAGCTTGGGCTGGTGCCGATCCCAACGCCAGTAGTAGTGAAGTACACCTGATCTACGTATGAGCCCGTACCATCATTCTGAAATACAAGTGTACCTCCATCTTCTGCTCTTATCCTCCAACCGTCGCCATTGTCTTCTCCGGCGTCGGCAAGTAGCTCAAGCATGGCAGGTCCCGCTGATGCACCACCAGCACCGTACAGGGACCACGTAGTGGCAGTACCGCCGTGCGTCAACTCTGCTTTTAGAGTTTCAACATAGTACCACTTACTGGTAGTTTGATTGTTATGGAACTCCCAGGCACCTGAGCTTAGACCCATACCTGTAACGCTAGAGCCACCACCGTCGTATATCACGAATTTGCATTTTGCATCGTCGCCTGTCGTGCTTCCATAAGTGCCGCCCATGTTGATTTGAGTCGGCGTTGCTGTGGACGTTGAGGTAGTGTCGTCGAAAGAGAGTGCGGAGTAGGGGGTGCCGCCTATCCCCACGTCGCCGTAGAAGCGGGCGTCCTGAGAGGTGTCAATCACCAGAGCAGTGTTGTTGTTTGTGCCTAAATAGAGGTCGTAAGAGTCATACGTGCCTATGCCCATAGCTCCGTCGAATACTCGACAAAAAGACGCTCCAACTCTTGATAATCCGAAATACGACCCTGCCGCGTAGGTGTCGCCAAACGCCTGGATGGTAATGTATGTGTCGCTGTCTGCATCTGCCCTAATAGACGATGCGCCAGATGCGTCATCTGTTGTGACATAATGATTAACGTTACCAGTCGCGACGTACACATCCAAGTCGGCTGTCGGGTCTTTTCCGATCCCAAGCCGCACATTGTCCACATCCATTACAATGGCATCGTAGTCTCCAGTAGCATTTCCAAAGCACAATGCCTCGGTGTCCTTGTGGTACATAATAAATGCTTCGTAAGTACCAGCCGTCGCAAAGCCAAGTCGAGGATCTTCATTCCCGCCAGTACCAGTCCCACCTTCATTTGCATGTATCAGAATCTGAGCATTGTCGTCGGTGGACTCGCATACTATTTTAGTTTCGCCCGCTGAAGTGTAAACGTCTAAGTTGTAAGTCGGGCTCCTGCCTATCCCAACGTTGCCGTCTACCTGGAGGTCCTGCGGCATGTACACGTCACCATCCGACTCAAGCTGTATGTTACCGCTGCCAGGAGCAGAAACAGCTTTGATCCAGCCGCCGTCAGGAACGGTGAGATCACCATTCACAACCTGGAATCC
>WJJK01000091.1 GCA_014729705.1 Candidatus Altarchaeales archaeon
CCAGTAGAAGTAAGCAATTTTAGGTATCATGTCAGCATCTCTATGTGTGTTGGTATAATGCCCCTACGATATTGAGCTAAATGGTCTTTTAGTATGTTCTCATCATCTATGTGTACACGAGCTCTTTTTGCTGTGCGTAATTCTAGCACCTGTATCTCCGGACATTCTCGGACTGTTTTTTTGAAAAGCCTGGCTCGTTCTGTCATGTCCCTGTCGGCATGATAGTACTGGTATGACGGACTATACATTCCCACCTCTCGAAAAACGTTCTTACGATAAACACCGAAATTCATACAGTACGCATCAGGCCCACAGTAGACAATCCATTTCTTGGTTTTGCAGCGCCACGCGTTAAGGTCACAGGCATCTTCCAGAGTACCTCGTGCCCAATGAAAAATGAAGACATTATACGGCTCTTTAAGTACGTCGAAAACTACGTCCCAAGGAGAAGCCATAAGCACGTCGTCATTCCACTGGCATACATATTCATGAGAAGATATGCGAAGACCTTCATTCATGAAGTGTGGATAGGAACTACGCTTACCTATTTCTATCACCTTCAGTCTGTCGCAGCTTTGTTGTGATAGATATTCAAGGGTTCCGTCTGTCGAACCTCCATCAACAACTATGAGCTCGATGCGTTCATCTATGTAAACTGTGTTATGCAAAAGTCCTGGCAAGAAGTCTCTTCTATTCAGTGTGCCTGTTACAATACTTAAGTTCATCATCAGTTCCGGATTAGCGTATTAGTAACCCCACCGTAACCGTACGGGATTAAGAATAGACACCAAAATTTGAATCTGAGACGATGAAACGTAATTGCGCCAAGAAGTCGGGTCCCCTTTGTACTCAGATATATGACCACCGTGTATATGAGTCTCAGAATCCCAATGTGCAAAGTCGCTATAAACTCTTTGTCTTTCAAGATTCCGCTCAATAGACGAGTATTCCAGGGCCTTTTCTACGAGCATATCCGAAAACTTCGTACCATAACGTTCGACCAAAGATGATACGATAAGTTTTCTGTTTAGATAGAAATCCTCGTATCTCAGCATGAGAGTTACACCGTCTTCCGTATAGAGGTCAACTGCTTTCGCCATCTTTCTTATATATATGGCGCTGTTTTTAAGATGCTCGTCAGAAAGGTCGTTATATATACGGGCATTGCTTACGGCTGCGGCGAACGGATGTCTATACGTACATATACGTATTTGGCCCTCTTTCGGTTCTATGTACCCGTGAACTTTTTGTAGGGGAAAATCACTATATAGAATCTTCAACATCTGCATCACTAACGTGCTACCGCTTCGAGGAAGACCAGCGCTTATTATCTTCATGCTTCTAGACCACTCTTGATAAACAACTTTTCCACAGTGACTTCTCGAACCAGAAATACTCGACGGCTTTAGCGAAATTCTCCCACACCGCCGACAGTCTCGAGCGATAGTCTTCTTCAGAAAGTCCCTTAAGTATCCCATCAAGCTCGTCAAGATTCTCGAACGTGTAGACGCCTACAGGATTAAAGAACTTCATTATCTTAGGGCAACCATAATAGATGGGTATCGTGCCTGTAAGAAAGCAGTCCATGACCTTCTCCGTGAAATACGCATTGACCCTACAGTTCTCCATGGCAATTGAGTACCGATAATCCTTAAGACCATCTATCTTGTTTTCTATGGGCCGTATCCCTCTCCCAAACAAACTGAAATGAGACCCGTACCTTCCTGCGACCTCGTGTCGCAGTCTCTGCCCTGGGGTTATTTTCTTAGAGGACATGATCATAGACGCATGCCGTGTCTTCGGATAAACTCCCCACGTGCCTGTATGTATCCACGACGTACCGTATATGTAAGGGACGAACTTCGAACCAACAGACGCTATCAAAGACTCATCAAAAGTGCATATGTAATCAAAAGCCTCTTCATGCGTACGTGCGAAAGCATAAACCTCTGGCGATATCGCAGGCGGCTCAAAAAGAACCCCCACTTTAACTCTACTTTTATTCCGTAGTGCCTCGTGAAGAAACTGATCTGTGAACACCGTAACGTCATTATCCTGTAGTGTGCGATCCCACACCCACTCGAAGTATGGATTCGGGCGCTCCGGAAAGCGCTCACTAAAAAAGTTCAAATCCCTTATGTGTATACGTCTCATTTCAGTCTCCAGTTTTCCCACACAAAGGGTACGCAATAAGTTTCCTCATGCGTGCTTCTCAAAGAGTCTCTTATGCTATCACGCTGCCGTACCATACTTTCATCAAAGTCATGAAACTGAACCTGTATATTCTTAATACACGATATTAAACCTCCGTTTAGAAGACTCTTAAGTATCTGATACTCAGCACCCTCTACATTCAGTTTCATAAGGTCCACAGTATCCCAGGACATTTCACGGAATACGCTGGATGTGTTCCGCGTTGTTATCGTCTCCAATGGTTTACCTGCACCATATAGTGATGACCCGTCATCCCCCTTCTCTGAGGACAGTATCGTCTGCTGCCCATCTACGTCCAAAAGAGCTATGCCAAAGACACATACCTTTGGGTTAGTACTGAAGCGCTTCGTGACCATTTCAGCATACTTTAGAACAGGCTCAAATGCGTACACGTGTGCATCATAGAGGCTCACTATTTTCTCCGTCCAGTCTCCTCTGTAAGCGCCTACGTCCAGTACTATGCTATTGCCGTCCAAAGGATAATCCGTCCGAAGATTTCCCTCCCGTTCAAGTTCATTCCACTTCTGAACTAAAGCCAATTTTTGGGCATCATCCACAAGCCGCTCCTAGTATGTCTCTCTTCAAAGAAATGATGTCCATCCTATCGCCGTTATTGTACTTCCAGTACGAGTCCTGTACGTCGCACATGAATCCATAGTGCGGATTACCGCCGGAAGCGATCGGGTGGTCAAGGTGGTACACCTCGATGGGCGGGTCATCTGCATATGTCCCAGCCCCACAGAAGCAGCCACTCATGGTGCCATTGATCTTCTTATTCACAAGCTCAAGTTTGCTCCAGAAGAAAGAATCCTCAGGACTGTACCCAAAGAAAATCTCAGGGTCATATCCTCCCACCTCTAAGAAATCTGTGCTGCGTACGAGGATAGAGCCTCCGGGGC
>WJJK01000092.1 GCA_014729705.1 Candidatus Altarchaeales archaeon
CTGCATACTGCATAGAGGGTTCTTTTTTACATTTACCTACATCACACATACTAAAATCCCAACAATCAAGTATCAGCTTTTTTCGAGCACAAAAATACCCTGACCGACGTGACGGTTTAGTTCCCACTTCTTATGAACTTTGTAGCCCCGGTCTTCGATAGCTCTCATAGTACCTATTTTAGGGGCATCTTTATTGTGGGGATTGTTATTATAGTGGTTCCAATCATCAACTAAAAGAATGAATACATCATCTAAGATGGGATCCCATCTGTATACCCCTTGGTACTGAGAATCCTCATCATGAGCAGCATCGTACAAAAGAAAGTTTATCTTATGTTCAAATAAATCGAAGCTTACTTCACGAAAACTATCCGTGATCAACTTGTACTTTCCGTCAAAACCTAAATCACTTGAGTTCTTTGCAAACTCTTGTCCCAAAGAACTATCTAATCCCTTACCAAAAAAACTGTCGTTTGCGTATACCACCACATTCGGGTTGCTATCAAGGGCAGCAAATAGAGAACCGCCTTTCCAAAAACCCACGTGCAAATGGCGAACATCGGGATAAGAGCAGAGATTATTTACAAGGTGCAAATAAGGTTTTTCATGCATCGTACCTACTTGCTGAACACGAGAGGAAAGCTTTGATTTGAGGTGATCGGAATCCTTTACGGCTTTCTCCACCCTACCAATATATTCTTTTACTATATCCATCTTTTTTCAAATAGCCCCTATAGATTTTAGTTTTTGTAATAGCCTATAACTATCTGGCCTCAGACCTTTCGATCTTGGTCCGCTTGACATCCCCCACCTTCTCACTATTGGTTCTCTCAAATTTCCATAGATACTTAGACCTCTTTATTCTTTTTGTTCGAATATTTTTTGCGGAAAAAAGGGCGGTGGCAGAAGAAGTTCTATACGTTTCAGAATAATAAACTTGTTGTATTCCTGCATTGGCTATGAGTTTAGCACATTGATAGCAAGGCATATGCGTACAGTATAGAATAGGACCTTTGCCCTTTATCAATGCCCCTACTTCTGCGTGAATACATCCACATTCACCTGGAAAGACAGAATCACAGTGGTTTTTCAAACCTGAGACTCCGCCATTATACCCCACAGCGATTACATTGTTCTTATTCTCATCAGTCATCACACACCCCACCTTCATACGACAGCAGGGCGATCTCTGAGAAAATAGGAAAGCCGTTTCCATCATAACTTCATCTAGAGTAGGACGGGAAAGTTCGAGAAACTTTTCATACTTACGCGGTAAGTAAAAACCGCCCCGCCTGTAAAGAGATGAAAGTATAATCAGTCCGGGAACACCTCCTCGTTTTATTAGATAAAGTGGATTACCAGAACTACTTTTACTTTCATACGTGGATATGTTATACCCCAGATCTTTATACATTTGTGTAATCTGATTAGAAAAAGATAAAGACGCAGTCTGACAAAGAGTAATGTCTGCTTTACTTGCAGATCTACCTGTTACACAGCCATCTCCATCGAATACACCACGCAAAAAATCAGAAACAAATTCAGAAGGTATCTCTTCTTGAATGTTAATGTTCAAAGATTTTCTAGGAGTTATTCCAAACTTCACAAGCAAATCGTACAATTTCTTAGAATATAGAGTAAAACAAAGTTGATTACCAGAAACACTTAAAGGCTTGGTGGAATGAAAAAACTTACGTAAGTCTTCCAGTAAAACCCTGTCGCCCTGATGTAATGTCAGATCAATATAATAGGAGCTACGATTTTTGCCAACGGTACCATCCGCAGCAAACAATCCAAGGATGTAGTACTTAAAATGAGAGTCGGGATCCAACACTGTGTCGTCAAAAGTATATGTCATGGTAGAATGCTTGTCCCTGATGTTGCTATACCAACAAACCTAAGACGACCGCAAGTGGCCCGGGCGGCTACAATGTTAGAAATAGACAAGAAATACTCGTCTCTTGATAACCTTCTCATCAGTTCTTAAGCCTCCAATACGAATCCCAAAAATCTTTGAGGTATTTCTCTGCTTCAGATTTGGTTCCAAAGGATTTCAAAGTCAAAAAACCTTCCTCTTTGTAGGAATCAAAGTTGTACCAGGCTACCAGAACGGGCTCATACTTGCCAGTTTCTGCGTTGAGAAAAAGCATCCAAACTGGGGTATCATCTGTGTCTATGAAAGGAGGAAGTTCAGTGGAAATCATAACCAAACCTCTTTTATCCAACGATAAGCCTCAGAAAGATCTTCTTCTCGGGCTATTTCCATAAGTCTGGGTACTTTTTTCCAATCATCCAGGGCCAGCTTTTCCGGCAGAACAGGATTGATCCTATAATAACTTTCCTTCCAACCCAAAAGCTGCTTGCATTGAAAGTCCGTCATAGAGACAGATCCTTCCAAAGGTATAAATAAAATATGGGGAGCCCATTGTAAAGCACCCCAATCATGGTTTTGGCCTTTTATCCAGCGCCCACTGAATCCCGCCCCTATAGAAAGCAGGTTGATTACATCCAAGGGTACCCCAGCCGATCGGCTATCCAAAGCCTGAGCTATAGCAACCATAGAGGGGTTGTTGGCTACTACACCTCCGTCAATGTATCCCTGGTAAGTAGGAAAATAAACAGGGGCAGCTGCCGAACGAAGAGCCACATCCACTACTTTCTCTTGTCCATCCGAGTCCGAACCGGCGAAGTTATGAAAGACCTTTAGTTTCCAGGATCTTTTTTTACTATTTGGCCCATTATCCAGCCGGAAAGCAGGAACGACTACCTTTTTGTCCAAATCTACCAGCTGCATGTCTCCGAACTGGTCGTTCAAAATGTGTCTCAAGTTCTTGTTACTGTAATCCGCTCCGGACATCTTCCATAAGTCCCGGAAATCATCGCGGAGCGAATCAGCAAAGACATATTTCATCAAGTTCATGTACATCTCGGTAAGATCGTGAGGCGTAAAACCGGCGGCTAATCCTAAAGCCTGGATTGCCCCGGTAGAAGTACCCGCCAATAGATCCGTATCTCGAATAAGATTAGGATACTTTTTGACCAGGCGGGTGAGAATCGTGGCTTCTACAACACCACGAACTCCGCCTCCATCTAAAGAAAGAATGTTGAAGCGTCGATGTTTAGGAAGATCTGACATGAGTTAAACCTATTCAAATAATCTATTCTGAGCTTCAAGCATTTCCTGCCATTCAGAAGCTACATAAAGGGCTTTTCCTGATTTCCCTGTAGTTTCGGAAATCTTTTCAGAGCCCTCCATAACCATTTTCCTATCTATTAGTTCTTTTATAGCCGGACCAGAGACGTTGTTTTGAAGTCCCAATCTATCTCTTACTTCCGTACGGCAAGAACCTGGATTCTCTTTTATGTACCAGAAAATCTTATCCCTGACTGAACTACTATAAGTCATTGTTATTTACCAATCCCTTGGGTCTAATACTAAGTCGTAAATACACTCATTACTTCTATCAGAGACTGTTGCAGATTCCGTTGTTTTATAGGAACCGAGCTCGACTCTGTGAACGGAAAGAGGAGAGCTGCCTACGAAAACAGAGTTAGATTTAGGGTGTAAATCCATACCTCTAACTCTTCCGATGTCATTGTGTTTGCTCTTGGGGTTCTTTTTGACGTTCTGCCCCCACACTGTTTTCGTCTTGCCAGATTTAACATTAAGTTCAACTAAGTTCCCAGCACTACTGGCGTTAATGAGCAAAGTATCCTTGTTCAAAAACTTTATATCATGGGGGCTAGAACCAACCCCCTTACCAACTACCTCACCTTTGGTATAGTTAAAAATCAAATCCCGGGTCATTAGAGTGACGTACAAATCACCTGTATCCGGATGCCATTCTAAAGAGTTAAGGTGTACTTTATCTATGTCCCAAGAAAATCCTTGTTTATCCGAGGGCAGCATGTGGTTAACTGCTCCGTGCCATTTCTTCATAGAGAGTTTGTCTACCAAAACGCCGTCCAGATCAAATACCACCACACTGTTGGAGTGGCAATCAGCAATCCAGATCTTGTTATCCCTACAACGAAGCTGGTGAAAGCCTCCTATAGGAAGACCCTGCAAATCGTCTATTTTGTAAACCAGACCATGAGTTTCCAAGTCAAAACCGAAAACAGTGCCTCGGGTGGTCACATAAAGAACGCCATCCATAATGTCTAACCCCGTAGCTCCTCTACTTCGACCTCCCTTTATCTCGTGAGAACCTATGACATCCAAAGCCCCTAAAGTCTTCTTAGATTCCCAGTCAAAAATGGTTACCTCGCCTATATCGCGTGGATCATCTTCTGGATTTTCTCTACGAAATACTGAAGTAATGTACATTCGTTTCATTTGAGTACCTGCCTTTTTACGGCCACTATATACTTCAGTAACCTTGATCAGATTTTCGATACCTCCTGCACACTTATCGTAAGGCGTATTAATTACAACTCTCTAAATTTTAGGATGAAGTCATAATCTATTTCATCCCATTCGTTCTCGAAGTTTGCCAACTTGTTAGCTTTAGCAACCGTGTACCCCTTCCCCTGTTCTCCTTGCCACCATTTCTCTTCGGGAATAGGGGACATATCCTTGTAATACAAAGAGACATTTCTAAAACCCGCCTTCATCAACAAGGCCCGTCCCTGTCCTGGAGTATAACATACCTGATGGTGCGGGCTTTCGGGATGATCGCCCCCTGCGCTGTGCGCGCAAGCTGGAGGCCACTCCAGCACTAGCTCCCCGCCGTCTTTTAAGACCCGGCCCTGCTCCAGTAAGAATAACAACGGGGACATAGCGTGCTCAAAGATCTGAAATCCGGCAACCACATCGAAGAACTCAGCTGGGAAAGGTAGAAGCTCGATGCAGCTATTCACAAAATGGCTCGCATCGAGCCCAAGAATCTCTCGGCCAAAATTGATATTGTTGGACCCCATGGTAACTCCGTAGGCATCAAAGCCCATTTCCTGACCACAGACAACCTCCCGGCCGGCACCGGCCCCAACAAAAAGAACCTTAGACCCCTTGGGAACATGCTGAAGATATTTCCAAGGCTTATTAGTATCTTCGTTTATCGCGTAATCATGCACACGCTTCTCAAAGTCCTGCGTCAAAAGGCATGTAGCAAACTTTTTTCCTAACTCCAATAACTGTGAATCTTCCAAAGAGAAAGGTACATGGGGAAAGTTCTTTAACTCATACTTATGCCTATCCTCTTCGATCTCCTCCTCGCTGGCTGTATACATATAAGCAGACACGGGCATTAATTTGTATCCAAAATACTCTAATATCTCGGGAACCTTCTCAAGCTCTCGGTTTATCTCTCTAATATCTTGGGAACTAAGGTTTTGAATATGCCGAGAATTGAAGTCCATTAAAGGCTTAGATTTCAGCCCATCAATGGAATGAGCTTCAGCTTTTCTATTGAGGTCAACATCATGTAGGGCTGGAATAAATTCCCTTATCTTCTGCTCAACACCTCTGGGATCTCTAACTAATTCCTCGTAGGTGAGTTCGAGCGCGATGTCTTTATATTTCTGGTAGTTGTGAATCTGTTGCTCGGCACACCGCACCCAATGCTTAATGCACCTCCCAATAGTCACATCTTGTCTATTGATTGTCCTCCGCATACCCTCAGACATTGCATAAGGGTTTCGGGTCATGATAATGAACTGTACGTTGTCAAAATTCTCCACATACATGTCCGCTGCGAAAAGGGCTGTCGGAGACTTCTCCATGAAGATTTTTGGATTTGCCGTATGGTAATGTTCATGTTGGGACCACGCAGCCTTCCACCTATCTTTGATCACATCCCAATCATATGAGTCTCGCCCGGCCCACAAAGGAATATTCTCGGAGAAAAGCTTATTGATTTCCTGATTAGGATAGACACCAGAGTTAGCATAGTTATCTCCGGCCCCAATCCCCTTGCCTGTTCGCCCTCCAGGAAAAGCCACACAGTTGGCACATAAAGCAAGGTTGTTTTGAAGCCAAGTACTACAACTATCGTTGGGAATAAGCAAGAACAAGTAGGAGTCAGACATTCCATTTCACTCGGGGGTCGAAGTCAATAATATTATCTTGATAGTGGAGCATAGTTTCCTCTAATGCCTTCTTTCCCACCCGGCAGTAGACCGCATTGTAGGTAAAGGGCAGCTCTCTGTAGGTACGGGCGGTTTTTAGTACGGCAAGTGTCAGGGAGGTTTGCGTAAAATTGTGTTCGCACTCATCAATACCACTGTTACGAACCTTAATGGCCAAATCTTTCCATGTTTCCGGAAAATTTCGACCATTGCGGTAAAGGACAAAACATGAGTTGAAATAAACATGCTGCGGAAGGCCGTCGAGGTAGCCAGTAAATCTTTCCGCAGGGGCGTCTACTCCTGCCAACTCATAAAACTGCGCCCAGTGCTCAGCGTATTCCAAACTCGCCCATCTGTGGTGGGCGTTGTTAGAACCACACGCAGACACATCAAAGTCGGCCTCCAACAACTCCTCAAATCTAACAGGGTCCAGCAAATACATGTCGGTATCAATCCACAGAGAAAACTCTGTGTCTACCGGTGTATTCACAGCCATGATCTTGTTACCCACAGGCTCACAGTTATGCCCCAGAGACTTCCCACCAATAACGTCACAACCATGCTCTATCAACCAGTCCGTCGTTTCTAAAGACGGGGCAGCTTCCTCAGAGTACCACATAACAATACGGCAGTCTTTATACTTGCCTCCGTTAGTTCGGATAGAATGAACAAGCCTCCTGGACATGGGTTCGTAGTTCTTGCTGTAATTGTTCTTCTCTCTAAACTCACAGGAAGAAATAATGGTTAGCTTGCCTGACACCAAAATCTCCTAATTGGTTATGGTAACGGGTACCTCGTCATATCCCAACACAACAAGGGCTGCGGCCCTATGACTGCCTGCGATTTCCAACTTACCATTAGGCGCCCTATGAGCACGCACATAGTCGTACTTAAAAGGGCCCTCAGCGTACCCGTACTTCTTCATGCACTCATACACTGTGTGCGTATAGCGCCTGTTGAAACTCTCAGGAAGATCCCGGGTAGTCTTGTCAAATCCAATAAACCCACCCTTGGGACGTTGAATTTCTTTCGGACGGATCAAGTCTTTCTGTTCCAGGAACATGTCCCAAAATCTATCCGGATCCTCTCGAGGGATAGACTCGTCAGCAATATATTCCTCCAACCAAGGTATAAGTTTATTCCTGGCAACATCCCTGATTATTACATTTGGGTCACTCAACTTAATCTTTGTTGCAAAATCAATATTGTACGCCCTTCGTGCTTCCTCAAAAACGAGGCACATTCTATAGAAATCTCTCTTGGTGAGGTGGATACGGTTGTTGCGGTAGTGAACATGGATAGTATCACCGCCACCATCCTTATCCGCGCCGCCCTCTGTGAATTCTACAGCTAGCCTGTTGTGGTGAAGACGATCTCCCTTTAGGACCTTGGTACTGAGATGATCTGCCAGATCGTCATGACACCGAGGGCGCCCCTTATCTTCATAGGCTTTACGGGCAGCAATCCAATGGTCAGACATATCTAGAAATTCATCTTCCGTGTATACCATCCGAAAGTCTTCAACGTGGTCGTGAATACACTCCCGCAGTTCCAAGTTGCACTGATGATCATAATACAGAGTTTGATCAACCTCTCGCTCTGCAAGGATCTTGATGTTCTTTCCCATTATTCAAACTCCTGGTACAGCTCTGCAAAAGGCAGAGGGTGGGTCCCTTGATAAGTTAACAGCTGCGGCTCAACTTCTTTCGGCGCGTCTTCTTTGGCATAATTGTCAAACTCTCGGCATACAAAATCGTATTCCGGAACCTCCTCGACAGGGAGTAAATTTTCCTCTGGGTGGTAGAAAGTGTCCATGTTGCGCACCCGCTGACTTATAAGTTCCGGATCTCCGATACGGGAGTAATGAAACATCCATACAGGGCTCAGCAGGTGCTTGGCGTATTCTCGCCGGGTTGGGATACAACTCATACCATCGCCGGAGCTATATGTGTGGGTATCCCCGTAAGTCAGTCGGGTGATCTGAGCACACCAATCTCTACGGATGGTGTGC
This sequence comes from Candidatus Altarchaeales archaeon, assembly GCA_014729705.1. Taxonomy (GTDB): domain Archaea; phylum Altiarchaeota; class Altiarchaeia; order IMC4; family SCGC-AAA252-I15; genus WJJK01. Next base: position 8,078 of record WJJK01000092.1, read on the forward strand.
AGGTTCTGATAGAAGTAGATACGCTGAAAGTCTACCCCGCAGGCTTCTTGGGCCGCCGCCTGGGCAGGAAGCTCTTTTATCTGATCTACATCATCCTCATGGAAAGCTTCATCCAGCTGCAAGTAGAGACGCCACTGGTTAGTGCAACGAGACATGGCAATGTCGGTTTGGACACCAAGTTCCAAACCCCTATTGAAGTTATCCATGTTCCAACGGGACTCATAGAGAGTAAGATCCAAGTCCTGCGCGAGCTGCTTTACCACTTCATAAGTACCATCTTCTGTGTATGGGTCATAAGCTAGAACTACGTCCTCACAAACCGGACGTAGCGTGGTCAGACACTCCCGAATGGGGTACTTGAACTTAACTACGTTGCGCGCGATGGTGTATCCGCTAATGCTATTTGCTTGCGACATTGGTCTTCCATCTGTAAGGGCGTCGATTACTATTCTGCTCAGAACGAGTGGCCCATTATTATTTACTCGCTGTTATATATAGTTCCCAATCATTTTCAACAACCCTCTTAACATCTTTAAAACCCGCCCTTTCCAGACGTGGCTTGAATGATTCAAAAGTATAGAGGGCTTTATGGGCTCCCCATTCAGTATAGTGTCCCGGATGGGGTATTCTGCCATCTGGTATGGAATTTCTTTCCCAACGGGGGTTGCCCGAGATCTTCTCCCAACCATCCGGACCTCCGGGATAATCGGAAAATCCACCAAATATGGCTACCATTATCTCCTCAGTAGAATGAATGCCTTCTACATAAGCCCGACATAGAAAATCCAGATCTGGCATCTTGATAGTCATCTTACCCTCTGGTTTTAGAACTCGACACCATTCTGACAAGACATCCTCTATCTCCGCGTAAGAGATATGTTCCACAGTATGAGAAGAATAAAGTTCATCAACTGAGTTATCTTCCAACCAACGAAGGTCTCGAATATCGGCCTCAATATCTACGTTACCGACTTTCACAACGTCTACATGAAGGAAGCCGGGCTCTCCGTGTGGCCCTGAACCCAGTTCAATTTTTGTGGGTCTATTCAGCGCTGTCGTCCTGTAATTCATCATTAGACTTCTTCTTGGCAACATCCGGTTTAAAGATCAAGGACTCTCTATCCTTAGACAGGGTTACATTCACCTTACTATTGTCCTCGATCTCCTTCTTCAGGATGGACTTGGCCAGAGGGGTATTGAGATACTTCTTGATAGCTCTTCTCATAGGCCGGGCACCAAACTTCTTATCGATACCTCTGTCTATGAGGAAGTTCTTAGCACCAGTTGTAAGTCTTAAGGTTATTCCCTTGTTAGCAGAGAGTTGTACGGAAACCTCTTCAAGTAGAATGTTCAAGATGTGAGTATAATCCTCTCGACTCAATAGTCGGAAATGAACTACCTCATCGATACGGTTCAGGAACTCAGGCTTGAACTTCTTCTTCAAGGCCTCCTTACGTGCCTTGGCAGTCTTGCCCTCAGTACTGGCGTGAACATCCCCGAAACCTACAGTCCGAGAAAGATTGTCTACTTCCTTCACACCAATGTTCGAAGTCATGATGATAAAGCACTGTTGGAAAGAGACTTTCTTGCCTCCCTTACTTTCTGTTAGTACACCATCGTCCAGGATCTGGAGAACCCGCTCATGGAAGTTTCCGTGAGCCTTCTCAATCTCATCCAAAAGAACGATAGAGAAGGGGTGCTTCGATACTTCCTTGGTCAGGTGACCACCATCATCATAACCTATGTAGCCCGGAGGAGAACCAGTAAGCTTAGCCACCTCGTGGGGGTGCTGGTACTCTTGGCAATCCACCCGCACCAGATGAGCATCCAGTACTTCTGATAGAGCCTTAGCCGTCTCTGTCTTACCTACACCAGTATTTCCAGTGAAAAGCAAGCACCCCAACGGCTCATGTTCTCTCTTCAATCCCACGGAGGCACGTTGAATAGCCTCAGATAGAAGCTCCACGGCTTCGTCCTGGCCTACAATGTGCTTCTTAAGTTCTGTGTCCAGATTGAGGAGAGTTTCTGCTGGGACATCAGAGAACCTCTTTTTGCTCGTCCTGACAGTTCGATCGTCATTACCGGCTGCCATCATCGTCCTATTTCGAGCTCGAGCTCTCTGTCTCTTCTTGTATTCAGCCCTTACCTTTTTGAGGTCTACATTTTCCAAACGCAGGAATGGATTATAACTCACTGCGATTTCATAAAGTTCTTCAACAATCTTGGGAGGGGAGGTATGCCTCGTAACTCCCATCGTGTCCAATAGGTGGAAAACATCAGAGTAATCCTCAATACAAAGACGGACCACTAATAGGTGAAATCCTCGAGTACTTTCAAAGGGAGTACCTCCTAGTAGTAGTACAGCTGAATCTTCATCCGCTTCATACTTTCTAACATTAAGACCTACACCCATTTTCTTCCAACGATGACCCACTAACTCATAGGGAACATCGTCTCCGTCCCCATTTCCTCCACCGCCAGGGCTCTCCGAGTCAGCGAAGGGGTTGTCAATGGGAACCCCGTTGGGTCCTGCGGGAGCCTGAGGCTCGTCTTCGTCGTCCAAGAAAGGATTACGCGGCAAATCATCCTCCAGTTCAGGCGAGTTGGTAATAGTCGCCGGTCCAAAATGAGAAAGCGGCGGATCTTGATTCCACAAATCGTTATCCGTCAGAGGCCTAACCTGCTCTCCCTTTTTCTGGTCCACAGAAGATCTAACTTTTAGAACGTTGTTGTCATTAATAAAGATGTTCTCAGGTTTAAACCCGGGGCTGTAGCGATAAACTAACTCAAGGGCTTCCTTACGGATATCGTCTACCTTGGAGAGCAACTCCTGCCGCCGTCGAATGTGATAGAAGAAAGGGCCGGAGTTAGCCATACAAGTTCCCAAGACAAAGTCTTCGTAGAAGATTTTGTAAATAAGACCTTTTTCAGGAGCCAAAAGCGCAAGCTTATCGTTTATGTCCTCTTCTGGAAACTCTATGATTAAGATGTGGAAGTCGGCAGACTCCAAGAATACCTTATGAGTAATGTACTCTCTTGACATTAAATCGCCTTCCTATTTTTGTGCTGCCTTGATAACCTGGATTGCTTCCGAGTGAGTTAGTTCCTCAAACGTCTGCTTTGGATGTCCTTGCTCGTCTGTAACCTGAGCCAAGGCGATTAGATCTGGTTGAGATACTCCTTTCTTATTAGCCAAGCTGTTCAGCGCAGACATCTGGGTGGAGTTGATACCCCTACCAGTACTATTCCCGGCGAAAGGGTTGGGACGCGACGGCGCTGCGGCTGCTGCAGCTTTAGGGGGTGCCGGAGGCGTAGGGGGCGGCGCCGGGCGAGAAACCGGCGCAGTGTTGGTGTTGCCCTGACCCGCAAAAGGATTCGGCTTAGAAGCCGGAGGGGCCGGCGGTCGCGGAGGTCCGCTGCCTGGACCAGCCGGCGGCGCAATGCGAGTTTCTCGATCCGCCGGAGGGCGTGGCGGCGCTGCTGGAGCAGGCGGACGTGCAGGAGGGGCCGGAGGCGCTGCAGGGGCCTTCGCCCTATTTGGGGTTGTTCGCTGCGGAGGCTTGAAACCGCCCGCTGCTTCAGGATCATCATCCCTATACAGCTCCAAAGCTAAACCAAACTGACTGGCACACTTCTTAAGCCCGTCACTGGCTGCGCCCTTAAAAGCAGAGCCCATATCAACACCCCGGTTGATTTTGCAGGAACCAAACTGCTGCTTGATGATTGGATTCCCTTGCTCTTCCCAGGTCTTGAGCTCTACACCTACGATAACGCTATCCTCAAACTTCTCGTGAAAGAAAACTCGACTATCCCAAGCATAATCAAAAGCCTCGTTTAGAAGCTCAATAGCATACTCGGTGGGAATGTAGTCAAAAGACATACCCTGACCGCCTGCCCGAGACTTAACGCGTGAACGATCCAGGGGCCGCTGAATAACGGTACGTGCTTGCTCAGAAATAGCCATTACTTGTTCTCCTGTTCTTCAGAAACAACCTCTTCTTGAGGCTCTTGGTAAACTTCTCCGTTAGGTAAAGGCATACCATCACGGGGGAAAATCTTGGTCTTTGTAATACGATCAGAAAGCTTCAACTTATTAGCCAAAAGATACGCATTTACAGTCGGGTTATTTAATACCGCCAAAGACGTAAACAGAATACGATTAACATCACCAGACGCAGCTGCTCCGCCCACAGTGAGCTCTCCGATACCCTCAAAATATTGTACCGTAGGGATGTTGTCCTCATCAGAGCGTCTGCCATCAAAACTGGACATTCTAAGATCTCCTTTTCAAAGCAATAATAAGGTAGGGGAGGATTGTTGTCAACCCTGCTCCATAAAGAGATTGATTCTTCTATGGTACCAATCTTCCAGGAGGTTGGAGCTGCTATGAACCTTTGAATCTCCTACACCAGTTATTATTTCGATACCCAAATCTTCACACACTTCCCATTCAGGGATGTTTGTAGGATCGGTCCGGTCGCCCCCTTTTGTAAATACGTGAGGCTGTATAACCTTTAGTGCCTCACATACAGTCGTATCGTCCTCAATTTCAAAGGGGACTACTAAATCTACACCCCTAATTCCCGCCACAATCTGACTCCGAACCTCCAAGGGCATAAAAGGGCGGCCTTTCTTATTGGTCAGAAACCAATCACCATTTACAATCACTACTAGAGAATTACCATATCTCTTAGATTCTAAAAGGCAAGATAAATGGCCCGGGTGCAAAGGATCAGCGGGGCACGAAGTACATACTACTTTCCCTAAACGTGGGCGTATTTCCTGAAAAGACTCACTATGTAAAGTAACAATAGGAGCCAAAAATTCTGGGCTAAAATCCAGATCCAAATGGTCTCGCTTTTTAGCATTGCAGGATATACACAAGGGTTGAATGTTATTGATAAGATCCGTACCCCCTTTAGAGATAGGAATAATATGATCCCGGGTCAATGCAGAAAATTGAGAATTGGATTGAAAAATCAAGGCAGACTCTTCTATGCCGCACTCTGCACAACAATAATTGAAACGTTTCTTGACACTCTCCCATTCCTCTGGGCTGTGATTTCCAAAAGTACTCATTTTCCGTAATTTCCTCTTTCGGTTAAGTTCCCTGATAACATCTCGGTTCTCTTGACGCCATCTCTTAGCGGAAGCCTTACCCTTATCCGTTTTGGAGTAACGACTTTCATTAATTGTTTTCCTCTTCGTATTTATCTAATGCACCAATGATGTCGGTAACGATTTTACTACGCACAACATCTTGACGATCAAATCTAATAACAGAAACCCCACGAACCTCTTCGAGGGCGTCCTGAAGCCTATCAATACCTGACTTCTGACCCGAACGAACTGGGAGATCTGATTGATAAGGATCTCCGTTAATCACCATCTTGCAGTTATCTCCCACACGGGTTACGGCCATTACGAGCTGGTTGAAGGTAGCGTTCTGTGCCTCGTCCATAATAACGAAGCAGTTATTAAACGTTCTACCACGCATGTAAGCAAGTGGGGCTATTTCTACATACCCCCGCTCAATTTTCTGGTTAGTAAGCTCAACACCTATAATGTCATAAAGGGAATCAAAAATAGGACGGAGGTAGGGATTTAGTTTATCCTCAATACCTCCAGGTAGAAAACCTATTTTTTCTCCAGCCTCAATAGCCGGGCGGGCAATAACTATTCTCTTCATCTTCTTAGCCCAGTGATGGCCTAAAGCCTCGTAAACTGCTAAATAAGTCTTTCCGGTACCAGCTGGGCCAGAAGCTATAACAACGCTATTATTTTCGATCGACTCTAAATACTGACTCTGATGCTCATTGCGGGGAGAAACTTCCTTTAACTTTGAGAACTGCCGTTCTCTAACAGGCTTGTTCTTGTCATTAGAGCGCCTGTTGTTGTCTCGCCTATTGTTTTTAGATGCCATTCAGGGTTTCGGCCTCCTTCTGAAGATTAGACCTAAATACCCACCGGTCTGAAACTAAATCTAACCCTCGTCTAAAGCTAAAATCTCCTTAAAGATAGTCTTAAAAGCGTATTGGAACATTGGCGAATCAAACTTATCTTCGTTGCCACAAATGCACTGGATTTCAGCATTGAAATACGCTTGAGATTTTTTATCGTCAGGCATCTGTTCGTACCCCTGCTTCCAAATCCTGTATAATACACCGTAAGAAACAGGAGAAACTATACCACATTCGCTGCAGCGAAAGTTTATGTGCATTCTTTCTATCCTCCTGTGCTGTCGGGGGACGATAATCACCCCGACAGCGGGGGCGCGTCAGAAATGCCGCCTCCACCAGTAGGTTTTAGGTTCCTACAAACCCGGGGTACTCAGCCAGAGTACCACCCCGACCAGTGCGCTTTTTTAGTCATCCCGAGACTTGTGTCTCCCCGCGTCCGGGCTAATGCCCGGACGAGTCCCTGCCTAACGATTCTAAATGTCTCATTTCTACCCGAGACTCATGGGAGGTAAAAGTTCGCTTGTAAGGACAATCGTGCCCTTCCCTCTCATAGAATAATTCGCCATTTGCTTTATAACCGCAGGCTGGCTTTTCTTCTGGTTCCCTCGGATCAGGATTTATTCTGGGACCTGAAATCCTGTCTCCACAAGCATGAGGAAAACAAGGATTATCTTTAGATTTCAAATCTGGGCCCACCTCAAAACTACGGATACCAGGGTCGGTTAGATCTAACTCAAGCTCTACCCGGGTGTCGCGCCCCAGTTGCTGAGCCCCCGCAGAAAAGGCTAATAATAACAAAAAGGTAGGCACTAAAAATCTCATAAATTCACCTACCTAAATAATACGATATTACAGAGATAATGGGGGAAAATAATCTATTATTTTATTGGACCCCTAGGCTATTATGGCCCATTGGATAGGGAGGGCCAGCCCCGTAAAACTACCTCACAAAGTGAGGCTGGTCTTCCTTGACTTTCCAGGTCAGGCGAGTCCAGCCTTTGGGAATGAAGTGGGAATAACCAAACCCGTCCAACACTCTATGACCGCTTCGTCCCACATTTAGATACTGGGGCGAAAATATCTGGACTGTTTCGCCTCCAGGAAAGTGATAAACTCTGAAAGTTTCAGAAGATATATCTGTAAACTCATGGTCTGTACCATTACGTAGCTTTATTTCTGCCATCTTTTCCTCCTATTACCTCATGCTTACGAAAGTAAGCGGGGTATAAGTTAGTAATCGTCTAAAGAGACGATCTTAGAGCCCGGATTCCTCCGGGCTTTATCATCCAAAAGGCTTGTATACGAGAGAACGGGAAACAAACTTTTCCGGTACTTCTCTAACAGATTTTTCCCTGATAAACTCGGCCCAAAGGGGCAGGGGACAGCAAACGGAAACCTTCTTCGGTTTTCTCTACATCCGTTTCAGGATTGCAGACGATACCATAAACTCTGCCAGGTAAATCTTGTCCGTCTACCATATAAGGAGGGAGGCGATAGTCCCAAATATCCAAAAGTTCTAGAGCATCTTCTAAGGTCATGAAAACACAACCACCTACTCGTTTTTCTGCTCCTCCTTCAGATATAACTTTCTCATAGACTTCCGGATTTCCCAAGGTATAAAGCAGGGTCTTGCCAGGAAATCTCTTTTCTACGTACGATCTGGTCAAATAGTTAGTATCAATAGGAACGTCCATAAATCACCCTTCTATTCTTCGGTACTCTATAATACGGCCTTTCTTCTCAGCATCCTCTATGCCAAACTGCATCCCTCTAGAAACACCTCGATCCAAGTATACGATAGTTTTCTCTGCATGTCGAGCCCATTCTTTCCCAGCTTTTATGCCAAGCTCTCTTTCTTCCGGAATGTTATCGTCCAGAATACCTTCTTGGGTATAAAGCAAATGAGAAGCCAAAGGAAATTCTCCTCGCAA
>WJJK01000093.1 GCA_014729705.1 Candidatus Altarchaeales archaeon
AATTTCCTCCGCAGGGGTCAACATCCTCCACACACCTTGCGCCGCTGTCGGTGGTACACTCCTCACAGACTTGTCCTGCGCCACACGATATCTCTAAGTAATAGGGTGGGCCTGAACAATCCTGCTCAATCAACACATTAGAGTCGTCACTAGAACAATAATCATCTAGAAAATGGCAGTTGTCATACTCACATAAATAGATGTATCCCCCGCAGGAAGAGGTGTCACCACTATAATCATCACAAGTAATGCCTGCAAGGGTGGTGGTTACTTGGGCTGCAGAAAACAAGACGAATAAAAAAAGGGATGAAACAAATATTGTGAATAATTTCTTTGACGGGGAGAGCAAGCCAAAATTATTCATCTAAACCTAAACCCCCCAGAAAAAACAACAGATTGTTTTATATATCCAACCACCCAACCCGCATTCATCGAATTAATTATCAGTTCCAACTAGTATAAATAGTATGTAAATAAACGCGTGGAGGGAAGAGGTTTGGTGATATTAATTAAGTGAAAAGATCGGGTTTTTTTATATTCGTCTACAGTAATATTTTACCCGTATGTTAACCTCTCTTTCTTATTTGGGGTTGGTAGTGTGAGACAATGAATTCAATAGTTAATGCTGCGATTCAGCATGGGACTTTAGAGAAACGGCTTTACGATGAGTTTGAAGAGGCAGACCACCTAAAGATTGTGGTGCTCGGCGCAGGGGGAGCAGGCAACAACACGGTACAACGACTAGAACGCATCGGCGTGGAAGGCGCGGAACTCCTCGCCGTGAACACCGACAAACAAGACCTGCAGAAGCTCTCAGGCAACATGACTAAAATCCTGATCGGAGCCAAACTCATGAGGGGATTAGGCGCCGGAGGATTCCCCGAACTAGGGGCTAAAGCCGCGGAAGCAAGCCACCACGAAATCGCGCAAGCCCTTGAAGGCACCCACCTACTATTCCTAACCGCAGGCATGGGAGGCGGCACCGGCACCGGATCCGCGCCCGTAGTCGCAGAAATCGCCAAAGAATTAGGGGCAATCGTAATCGCGGTCGTCACATTCCCCTTCGAGCTTGAAAGGTCAAGGCTCGATAAGGCAAGGGAGGGCATAGACACGCTGCAGAAAGTAGCAGACACCGTAATCGTCGTAGACAACAACAAGCTCGTTGAATACGTACCCAACCTACCTCTTGATAAAGCCTTCAGCGTCGCAGACGAAGTAGTAGCCCGCGCAGTAAAAGGCATAACAGAGACCATAATGGAGCCCAGCCTCATAAACCTCGACTTCGCAGACATAAGAAGCGTTATGGGAGGCGGAAGAGTGGCAGTAATAAGTGTGGGGGACGGGGAAGGTCCCGACCGCGTGGAGACCGCCGTCCGAAACACACTAGAGCACCCGCTTCTTGAAGTAAACTACTCAGGCGCAACCGGCGCGCTGCTACACGTCACAGGCGGAAACGACTTAACGCTCGGCGAAGCCAACGAAATCGGGGAACTAATCACCAAGGAACTAGACCCCCAGGCGGCGATCACGTGGGGTGCGAGAGTCAACCCCGAACTAGAGGATCGCGTGGAAGTCATAGCAATCATAACCGGCGTGGAATCCCCCAACATACTGGGTATGGGCAAGAAACCCTACTACAAAGGCGAGTCACACTACACAAGCGACGTAGACAACTGGGAGATAAAAGGGGTTTAGGATAAGAAAAACCCCATGAAATCAAAGCCCTCACGCAAACCCAAGCCCCCTTTTTCCTTTATTTCCTTCTCAGTGAAACAACAGGCGTGATCTGCGCCGTCGGTTGAATCATAAACCGCATAAGGAACGGGATCATCCACGTGCGATCTGACCTCAATCGGGGTGGCGTGATCAGGCAACACAGCGATCCTAAACTCGCCGGACAAACCGGAAAGCAACGTCCCCAACACCTTCTCGTCGATGTCCTCAAGAGCGGCAACCTTATGCTCAATCGAGCCCTCATGACCCGCCTCGTCGGTGGACTCAATATGCAGGTAGACGAAGTCCGAGGCAGACAGGCACTTAAGGGCGGCCTCAGCCTTACCCACATAATTCGTGTCGATGTATCCGGTAGCCCCCTCAACGTCTATGGACTTCAATCCAACGTATTTAGCCAACCCCTTAAGCAGGTCGACCGCCGAAATCAGACAACCCTCCAAGCCATACCTATCCTTAAAGGATTCCAGGCGGGGTTTATGCCCCGGCCCCCAAAACCATGCGCAGTTACCAGGTAGCCCCCCCTGCCTGCGTCTTTTCACGTTAACAGGATGATCCTCAAGTATTTCCCGGGATTTCTTGGTGAAGTCAATCAACAACCGTGAAGTCTCAGAGCCAGCATCCCCAGGGGACTTAGGCAGCTTACCCC
>WJJK01000094.1 GCA_014729705.1 Candidatus Altarchaeales archaeon
AAATAGTGGATCAGGCAACCGACCCCTGGGGCATAGACGTAACCGCAATAGAACTACAGGACATAGAACTACCGGAAAACATGAAACGCACCATGGCCAAACAAGCCGAAGCCGAAAGAGAAAAACGGGCGACGATAATCAAGGCCACAGGGGAAGTCATAGCGTCAAAGAACCTGCAGAAGGCTGCTAAAACCCTACATAAAATCGAGGGGGCACTGCACCTTAGAACCCTTCACAGCCTAAACGACATGAGCTCGGATCAATCTAACACCATCGTATTCGTAACCCCGCTTGAAGTGCTTAGGGCGTTGGAGGAGGTGGATTAAATGGCTTTCTTCAAAATTATAAACCAATACGAGCGGGGGGTTTTGTTCACCTTCGGCAGATACACTACGACGCTTTCCCCGGGATTAAACGTTTACATACCCCTACTGCAGGACATACGGGTTGTGGACACTAGGGTTAAGACCATAGACATACCTAAACAAGAGATCATGACAAAAGACAACGTGCCGGTGAACATTAACGCAGTCATATATTTCAAAATAAAGAACGCCGAAAACGCTGTGCTTAAGGTGGTGGATGTGATATACGCTACCTCTAAATACGGGCAAGCCGCCTTAAGGAATGTGACGGGTGAGGCGGAGTTAGACGAGCTATTAACGGAGAGACAGAAGTTAGCTGAAAAATTAAGGAGAATAGTGGATCAGGCAACCGACCCCTGGGGCATAGACGTAACCGCAATAGAACTACAGGACATAGAACTACCGGAAAACATGAAACGCACCATGGCCAAACAAGCCGAAGCCGAAAGAGAAAAACGGGCGGTAATCATAAACTCGGAAGGCGAGGTTGAGGCCGCGAAAAACATCGCCCAAGCCTCCAAGAACCTGTATTCCGCTCCAGGGGCACTGCACCTTAGAACATTACACAGCATAAACGATTTATCCAGCGACAACAGCAACACCCTAGTATACGCGCTTCCCATAGAGCTTCTAAGGGGTATTGAGAGGCTGACGGATTTCCTTGAGGATAAAAACAAAAAATGATTAAAAAAAAGACACAACAAATGCCTGCCCCCTCCGAGGCTTTGCTTGAGAGGCGGGCTCAAATACAAAAGGAGGCATTAAAGGTTAACCCCGATAAGATCAGGGAAAACGCGGAAAAAATCACTGAGATACTAACGGAACTTAAAGGCGACGACGAAGTCCACCAAAAAGTTGAAACCCGGGGTGCGGTGAAAGTCGACATCGGCGACGCAGACCAAAAAAAATGGTTTCTCGTGGTATCGGCTGGAAGAGAGAAAAACAACCTAGACGTAAGATACACTCCTGAGAACGCCCGCTTTGAAATGGATTCATTCTCCTCAAGCCCAGGTAGACTGGCCCACCACTTCACAGCAGATGAGGTAAGGCAAAGGATAAACAAGGCATTCAAAACCTAGAAATATTTTTATATCTTCTTTCACATAAGCTTGGGTTTAGTTTGTGGATGGGGGAACAATATTTAGGTGTGTGTAATCCCATGGAAGACCGGAATTATGTTTTAGTGGGGCTTGGTGTCTTGCTTTTATTGTTGAGCCTCACAATAGATGTCGCAAGCCTTATTTAAGAGGCTTAGGGTAAGAATTAATCGGCGATGAGGAGGTTACTGATAATATTAATAGCCTTAGTTTTAGCTGCCGCAGGCGGATACTATTATTTCTTTATGACAGAGGATAACCCCTGTGCAAACGGCATACAGGATCCGGGGGAGGAAGACGTGGACTGCGGGGGACCATGTGAACCCTGTCCGACGTGTCAAGACGGCATACAAAACCAGGGGGAGGGGGGAATAGATTGTGGCGGTCCCTGCCCAGATTGCATAAGCTGTAAAGATGGCGTTAGAAATCAGGGGGAAACCGATGTGGACTGCGGGGGACCGTGTGAACCCTGCCCCGGCATACTATGCGGGTTCCTCGGCGAGGGAGTGGCCTTCACCGTTGAAGGCTCTGAATTAAAGGCTGAATCAATAAAGAAAGCCTTCCTCAACACCACCTCGGATCGTATATACCTCGACCCTCAGAGAAAAGCCTATCAACACGTAGCCTTCCGCTGCAGGTGGGGAGGGGAAGTGGGGGAACAGGTTAACCTTTATTATTGTATGGGCAATTACACGGCACCCCAGCTTAAGCCGGATAACACCATCTACGGATACGTACACAAAATATTTAAGGTGGGATTCAACGTCAAAGGGGAAACAAACAACTCAACCGAAAAAACAAACACTAAACTAACTACCGCCTACGTTGACTACAACTGCTTGAAAGCCAAGAAACCCGATTACGCCTAAAAAAAAATAGTTGACTAATTTTTTTTCAACGCCGCCTTAACCAACCCCACGAACAAGGGGGCGGGGTGTTCTATGCGGCTTCTGAATTCAGGGTGGAATTGGCTTGCAATAAAATAGGGGTGACCAGGCACCTCAAGTATCTCCATTAACTGTCTTTCCTCATACACCCCGCTGAAAACCAGGCCGTTTTTCTCAAGGATGCTTATGAAATCATGGTTAACCTCCCAGCGGTGCCTGTGTCTTTCGCTTATTTTTTTATCGTCATAGATCTTGCCTGCAAGGGATTTATCCTTAAGCGTGCAGGGGTAGGCTCCAAGGCGCATGGTACCGCCCTTATCGTGTATGTTTTTCTGCTCCTCAATCAAGTCGATGACTGGGTAGGGGGTTTGGGGATCGGTTTCAGTGGTGTTAGCCTTCTTCAAGCCGCACACGTTCCTGGCGTACTCGATGACCGCAACCTGAAACCCCAGGCAGATGCCCAGAAAAGGCACATTATTTTCTCTGGCGTATTTCACGGCCTTGATTTTGCCTTCCACGCCACGGCTTCCGAAGCCTCCGGGAACAAGAAGAGCATCCACCTTCTTATAGTCTCTTAGCGTGGCCTCATCGCTTTCAATCCAGATGCACTCAACATGAGCCTTATTATGTATCCCCGCGTGCTTCAAAGACTCCTTAATGCTTAAGTAGGCATCCTCCAAGCCAGTGTATTTACCGACTATACCTATCTTAACTTGTTTAGTGCATTTATTGATTTTGTCCACTAGATTATCCCAGCGGAATGTGTAGGGTGGTGCGGGCTTCAAACCCATCTTCTTTATTATCAACCCAGCTAGATCTTGTTTAGTCAACTCCATGGGCAAAAAATAAATGTCTTCAAGATCCTGGTTGCTTAAAACATCCCTCTCACTCACACCGCAGAATAAGGCTATCTTCTTTTTAGTCTCCTCTGCCAGGGGCATCTGGCTTCTGCCGATCACGATATCAGGTTGTATCCCCAAAGCCAAAAGCTCTTTCACACTATGCTGTGTTGGCTTAGTCTTCTGCTCCCCTGAGAGGATGACTGGTATGTAGGATAAATGTATGAAAAGGAAATTATTCCCGTTCTCCCTGGAAAGCTGTCTTAAAGCTTCGATGAAAACGCGGTTCTCAATGTCCCCCACAGTACCCCCCACCTCTATGAGGACTATGTCGGCTTTGCTGTTGAATCGGCGGATCCGATCGTTTATTTCATCTGTTACGTGGGGGATTATTTGAACCGTCTTACCTAGGTATTTGCCTTCCCTCTCTTTCTCTATAACCGTTTTGTATACGCTGCCTGTGGTGATATTGGATTCCCCTGTTAAGTCGACGTTAAGAAATCTTTCATAGTGGCCAAGGTCCAGGTCGGTTTCAGCTCCGTCATCTAATACGAACACCTCCCCGTGTTCATAGGGGTTCATGGTGCCGGGGTCCACGTTAACGTAGCCGTCGATTTTAAGGGGTAGAACCTTGTATCCTCGGTCTTTCAGTATCCGGCCTATTGAGGCCGTAGTCACTCCCTTGCCTAAACCGCTTAACACGCCGCCGGTTACAACAATACACTTCAAATTAGGTACACCCCAACCAATAAAGATAGGAACAACAAAATAAAAGCAGATTAAACGATTATTCCACGGTAACCGATTTAGCTAAATTACGGGGTTTATCCGGGTCAAGGCCCTTAAGCACGCTAAGGTAGTAGGCGAAAAGATGAAGAGGCACAATATTGACTAGGGGAGTCAACTCATCCTCAACTTCAGGCACAGGTATCGCCCCCCCCACTCCAACCGATTTCACGTTTGCGTCTCGGGCGCGAGCCTCCTGGATGTTTGAATTCATCTTGTCGTTTAGATAAGTGTTCTGAAGCAACGCAATCACCGTCGTATCAGAATCCAAAACCGCGATGGGGCCGTGCTTCAACTCCCCTGCGGGATAGCCTTCAGCGTGTAGGTAGGTGATTTCCTTAAGCTTCAACGCGCCTTCAAGGGCTGTTGGATAGTTTAGGTTACGTCCTATGTAGAAAAATTTTTTTATGCCAGCCTGCTCTTCAGCAAGGGCCTTGATTCCATCACCCTCCAACACTTGCCTCAGCTTATCATCCAAGCGCTTAAGCTGTTCGAAAAGCAGTTTGAACCTCTCATCAGACAACTTTTTCTTCTGCCTGCAAACCAAAAAAGAAAGAACAGATAAAGCAGTGACCTGGCCTATGTATGCCTTGGTTGAGGCGACCGCAATCTCGGGGCCGGAGTAGGTATACGCTACGTCTTCTGTGAGGCGGGTGATGGTGGAACCGGATACGTTGACTATCGACGCTGTGTAGGCGCCCTTCTTTTTAGCTTGCTTCAGGGCCGCTATGGTATCGGCTGTCTCGCCCGACTGGCTGACTGCGATTATAGCGCAATCAGAGTCTAGTGTGTTGATTCCAGAGTATCTGAACTCAGAGGCTACTTGAGCCTCAGCATACACACCCTTGGATTCAAGCAGATACTTAGCTAGAAGGCCTGCGTGGTAGGCTGTTCCGCAGCCGACAAAAATCAGACGCTTCCGAGAAGATAATTTACCGGCTATCTCAGATAAGGCGGGTTCCGACCTTAAGGCGTTTTTTATGGCAGCAGGCTCCTCATGGATCTCCTTCAACATGAAGTGGTGGTAGCCTCCTTTCTGAGCGTCCTCAAGCTCCCACTCGATCTCCTCCACCCGAGGTTTTAGGGGGCTTCCATCACCGAGGTTGTAGAGTTTCACGGAATCTTTTTTCACCTCCCCGAATTGATGATCCCCTAGGAAGATGGCTTTGCGTGTTTCCCTAAGAAAAGCGGGGGCATCGGAGGCAATAAAATTCTCGTCAATCCCTAAACCAATTAATAGAGGGCTTTCCTTCCGAGCCACAAGAATTTTGTCGGGATGTTTGGTTGAGACCGCGCATATCGCATAGCTTCCCTCAAGGCGGGTGAGTGTCTTTCTGAAAGCCGAGGGGAAGTCCCCTTCATAGTTTTCCTCAATCAAGTGAGCTATAACTTCGGTGTCGGTGTCCGACTTAAATACGTGGCCGTCTTCAATCAACTGGGTTTTCAGGTTCTCATAGTTCTCTATGATTCCGTTGTGGGCTACCGCGAACTCCCCCCTACAGTCGGCGTGGGGGTGTGCGTTAACCTGGTTAGGCACTCCATGGGTAGCCCACCTAGTATGCCCCACCCCTATGTGGGATTGGCGTTTCTCTGGCTTAAGTTTAGCCCTAACCTGCGAAACCTTACCCTTATCTTTGGGTAGTCTTATCTCGCCTCCCGCAAGATAGGCTATGCCTGCGGAATCATAACCCCTGTATTCAAGCCTCTCGAGCATGTCGAATAAAAGGGTTGGAGCGCTTTGACCTCCAATGTATCCGGTTATGCCGCACATATTGTTTTTACTTTTAAGGAGTACGTGTCTAATAATTGTTGTAAGTTTATGAATTCTGTTTACACTGGTTGCTGGAGTGCTCTTGTAACCACTTTCAAGGAGGACTACACCATAGACTGGGATGAGTTCCAACGACTCATAGAGTTTCAGGTGGAAGAAGGCATCACCGGGGTTCTTCCAATGGGAACCACCGGTGAATCCGCTACCGTAACACATGATGAGCATTCCCAGGTAATCGAGAAAACAGTTGAATACGCCGAAGGAGACTGCATGGTTTTAGCTGGAACCGGATCCAACAGCACTGAGGAAGCGCTTCATGAGACACAGCTCGCCCAGGATGTGGAAGTAGACGCCTGCCTCTTAGTCGACTGCTACTACAATAAACCCTCAAGCATAATGCTTAAGGAGGAATACTATACGCCAATACTCGCAAAATACTCTGACATGGATTTCATCGCATACGCTATTCCAGGCAGAAGCGTGACCGTCCTGGCTCCGGAGGATCTTGCCCTTCTACGACACAGCTTCCAAAACCTGGTTGCAGTCAAAGAGGCGACGGGAGACTTTGACCGGATGCGTTTGACTCGAAGCCTTGTGGACGATGACTTCAACATAATATCCGGGGACGACCCCAACACCTACACCATGATGAGTGAAACACTCATCTGCTCCTCAGGAGTTATCTCCGTGATCTCAAACATATGCCCCCAAGCAATCGAGGATATGACGAGGCTTCTTCTGGCAGGGGAAAAAGAGAAGGCAAAGGAGATTGACGATGCGCTATCGCCTTTATTCGAGGTCGTGGGCGTTAAGACTGTGGAGGATGTGACGCTTCCAACAGGCGACATAGCCCGTGTGAAATACAGCCACCCGAACCCTGTCCCAATAAAAACCATGATGAGGGGTCTTGGAATGATAAGTCAAGGCTGCAAAAGACCTCTTGGATTACTCCCTGACTCCGGAGTCAACAAGGTGAGGAAGGCTCTACGGGAGGTATGGGATACAGACCAAAAATACCTTCAACCCATAGAAGGATTCTTTGACGTGGATTTAGAGGATCGATTAACACAAGACAAGTATTGGAGTGGATTAAGTTATTGAATGGATTACGTGTTTTTTTCTGTGGGAAGCTTCGAACAACACGGACCCCACCTGCCTTATGAAACAGATTCCTTGATTGCTGATGCGGTAGCCAAAAAAGTCGCTAAGAAGATAAAGGCGAAGGTTGGGGGTTCAATTGATGTGGGGGTATCCACTGAACACATGGATTTCCCGGGAACTAAAACCCTCTCTGTGGGGGAATTCAAAAAAAAGATCACAAAAACCCTTGATGAAACGCCGTCTGCTTTTTTCGTTAACGCCCATGGCGGCAACAACCGGGTTTTAGATGAACTACGCGTCCCTCATGTTAATTTAACGCGTTTTTTCAAACCATATGACCACGCAGGAGAGATTGAGACCAGCATCATGCTATACATTAACCCAAGGCTTGTGAAAAAAGAGGGTATTAGAAAACATAAATTCAGTTGGCCCGATAAACCCGGTTGGCGTATGAAGGATTACTCGGAAAGCGGGGTCCTGGGAGACCCTACAAAAGCAGATGAGAAAAAAGGCAGGGAATACCTCCAAATATTAGTGGATAAAACCATTGATACGATAAGAGATGGCTCAATACTTTGAGGGTGGCAGCCGCAAAAGAGGGGAATTACCTAAACCCTTGGAGAGGGGGGCTGCGGCGATAAGAAAGCCTTTAGAATCTGGGAAACCCCATGCCTTGTTTGCAGCGGAACACCCCGATAAAACCATATCCGGGTTATACAAAAAAATCGCGGGAAATAAGTTGACAGTTGATCAGGCGGCAGAGGCCGTCTTGGATGAAGTATTACCGCAGACTGCGGTATGTCCTACGCCGGTTAGAAACATCCAAACAGCATCCGACATCCTGAAATATGCAAGCCAAGATGAATTCACCAAAGAGGCTTTGAGTGTTCTTGAAGGAGGGGATGCAAAGAATCAGCAGGAATTTAAAGCTGAACTCAAACCCTTCGCATTGAAAAGATGCGTCTTCAACCTCTTCTGTTCGACATCAACCAAATACCAACAGATTAATGGGAATTATCTGACCTTCAAAGACGAGTTAAACCATGGAGGTGAACTCCGAAACCACCCCCTACTCTCATGCTGGCAGAGCACAGATCCCCTTCGTGAGAGGATTGAACGGCAAAGACGCACCCTAAACACCCTCTCAGTCCAATGGGGCCCTGGGTCTGAGGAATCCCGAATACAGACACACCGCCTTTCAACCGAAAACCCCGCCTTCTCCTGGCATGAGCTTTTCGTAGACGATACCCTGGATGTGGGATTGACTATGCACATCGAAGGCCTTCAACATAAAATGAGGGGAGGGGGGCCAGTAACTGAAGAGGATCTGGCTATCATGGGAAACAGGTTGGAAAAAACCAGGAAGGAATTGACCGCAGCCGGATTAATACTTGCAAGAGACGATGTAACCCGGAAATGGAGCTACTTCGACCACGTAACCGATTCAAATTACTTAGATGCCATAAACCGTTTAAACAACGGCGAGGATGCAAACCTGGTAGACGCTGTTGATGCGGTTAAAAAAAGATTCCCTAAGGCAATGCAGAAAAAAGATTAAATCAATCAGGCAAAGGCGCAATAGCCTTCTTCAGGCGATTGTATTTCAGCTTCGGCACAGGCATAACCAGGCTGTAGTCAAAGGAGGGGTCGGCGAGCATGCACGACAGCATCCAACCCATCTTCTCCGATTGGTGGGGGGATACGTCGCCGCCTGCGAAAAGTTTCATTTGACTGTTTTTGGGAAGAGATAGTTTATAGGATAAAGCAAGGAAACCTTGGGGAGGCACTAATCTAATTACTTCGTCTTCAGCTGCGTGGGGCTCGCCGAAATTAAATGTAAGGGACTTCTCACGTGGAATCATGATCCTGAAGTGACCCATGGCAGCCGACAGGTTTTCTGCAGAGCGAAAATGCATGTCGTAACCCATCCTAACCAGGAAAACATCTCTACCAAGAAGCGGGTCATTAATATGCGCTAAATTTCGGGGCGAGGTATTGGTTTCACTACCACACCAGTCGAGGTAGTCTATCATATATTTTTTAGGCGGGATTTCCCGGGGAAACCCTTTCAGGTTCTGGGGGTCTGTGTTCTCGGCAAGGGATTTCAGGATCTCCTCGAAGCCGCCTTCCCTGTCACCACCCCTTTGCATAAGTAACTTATGGTAATTGAAAAGTAATAATATTTACGCCTATGCTTGAGGAGAAACATCACCCAATAACCCGTCGGATGCTGGTTTGGGATGTGATTGTTTTCACGGCAGTTATTGTAAGCATCATATCGGTGTCGCTTGAGTTTCTACTCCGACTAGAGGAAAGCCAGCTATACCTTCTACTTCTAATCGACGTCGCCGCAGTAATAATCTTTGCAATTGATTTAATGGTTTTATGGAAGCATTCAAGCGGGGGTTTAAAGGAATTCATGTACCGCAACTGGTTGGATGTGTTGGCTGCGATACCTTTATTCAGGATTATCCGTATCGCCCGTTTCGCAAGACTGCTTAAATTAGCGCGTCTGCGGCGAGTCGCGAAACTTCGGAGGGTTGCGGAGGTGGAAGAAAAAATAAGGAAAGAAAAAGTGGTTTAATCCTTGTTTAAGACGCCGAGGATTATGAATAAGGCGGCTACGACCATGAAAATAACTGTCGCAAAACTCAACCCAAACACAAGACTCGGAGTTAAAAGCTCAAAAGGCGATTCACCGGAGACGTAGGAGGAGTTATTCACTGCATGGTAGGCCGACAAAATCAAAAACAAAAGCGACCACATCAAAATAGCAGACCCTAAGTTTCTAATACCGCTTTTCTCATCAGTTTCGAAGATAAACATTTTCAGTCAAAAAAAAATTAGTTTGAAACAAATAAAAATGAAATAATAAGGGGAGATGCGCCTCCGGCAGGACTCGAACCTGCGACCGCGTGGTAGCTGCGCCATATAAAGGCGTAACAGCCACGCGCTCTACCAACTGAGCTACAGAGGCTCATGCCAATTTTATTTATTTCCCGGTGTGTCACCCAAACGCAATCCAAGAGGGTGCTTGCGTGCGCACGGAGCGAGCCATGCCAATCTCGCGCTCTACCAAGTGAGCGTTCAGAGTCGGGTTGGTTTTAGATTATGTGTGAGGGGAAAAAATAAATGTGGGGTTTTTGTTTTTTTTTATTTATTTGGCCT
>WJJK01000095.1 GCA_014729705.1 Candidatus Altarchaeales archaeon
GCTGCATTGCGGTGATCTATATATGTATGCTATTGACGTATATTATGTTTTGGGTCAATTAGGCCGGGGGGCAAGCATGGTTGTACTTGACTTACCGCTGTTGGTTCTATCCGGGATTTTCGCAGGGCTTTCGGTGGGCTACGCCTGGGGATTGTTGTATTTCTTCAAAGACAATTTCAGGTGGTCCCTGGCGGCTTCTTGGGGAATAGCCTGGGTAGTGTTGTCTGTTTATTTTACTTTGTGGCAAATCCGATTTCCTAATCCTGGCCAGGCTCTTTTTGACCTCTTTTTGGTTTTTTCAGCAGCTTTCCCCGCTATGATTTTCGTAGACCTTAGATTGAAGGACTACCGCTCAAATAAGCAGTTGGAAGAATTGCGTGATCAAACCCGAGAGCTTTTGAAATCGCATACTGAAACCAAAAAAATGCTGGCTAACGCTTTGGCCCTGTGGGGGTTGCGGCAAGAGGCCCAACAGATACTACGAAATCAAATCAAGGAGAATCATGGACTTAATAACTGAGCTCGAAAAACTTCGTTTGGAACACTTTTGTTGTGTGGATCCCTTTTATAGTTGTCCCCAGGCTATTGGGGGGTGTTGGAATCCTGACGCCGGTACTGAATGTGACTGTGGGGCCGATGAACACAACCGGCAGCTTGAACAGGTTATCTTGTTTGTAAAAGAAACCTGGGATAGCAATATTTTCCGGGCAGCCAGGGGGTTGGCTGAAGCTCGGGGATGGCAACGGGGGTTTCAGTCCGGCAAAGAACACGAACGGAAATTCGGTACCGGTCAATTGACCCCGGAAGAGATTGAACGTATTCAAGGTGAGTGGTATCGGGAAGAGCTTCGGGGGTTGCCGCAGATTGAAGTGAATAATACGGAAGCATTTATACAGGCTTTCGTGATTGGAGATGAAAATGCTGATACTTAAATATCGTTTACAGGCTGGGATTATCTTGGCTATTTTGTTTGCGGTTCTCAAGATTACGCAGGTTTTTTTACCCCAAGACTATGCGAGTTATTTACGGGTGGCCTGGGTGGTATGGACATTGATGTTGGTAGCTTTGACCGCTAGCATCATTGTTAAGACCTCAAAGTGGCTGTTCTCGGTTGAGAAGGTTCAGGTGCCGCAGGAAATTATGGATGTCTTTGACCGCTTCGATGACGCAATTAGTGATTTAGATCGAGGTCAGAAGGATCTTCAGGTTGACATCCAAACTGCTATTGACCATCAAAAAACATTGATGCGGTTGGTGGTTGGGTTTATAGAAGAGGCCAGGGCGGTTGAATCCAAGATCGAACGGATGAAGACCGGGAACAAGGGCAAAATCGCTTTCGATGACCCGGAGTTTGCCGGTATGCTGGATGCCTTGCCGGACGCAGGGCGGCAAGATAGCCTGGAAACAGAATTAGGGATCTTGGAGGCGCAGTATGAGGCTTTTATGCGATCTGCGGAATCCCTTAGAAATCGAATTATCGAGGCCAGGGCCAAGATTGCTGCTAACCAGGTAAAACTTGGGCAAGGACAGGCGGCTATTCCCCTGCTCAATATGCATCGGGCTTTGGGTGATGCGGATAAGCGTTTGTTTGATTTAAGTCAACCGACTCAAAAATTATTGTTGAATTAGGAGGGTGGATATGGAAATCCCGTTGAATTGTGATGGTGGAAGCGGTGATAAAAATCTGGAAGTGGCAATGGCTGTATTGTTAAGTGAATTATTTGAACTCTTTAAGGCCAAACAGAAGGGTTATGGCCCTGATAACATTGCCACCTTCGGGGAAAAGGGGTTGGTGGTCCGCAACTGGGACAAGCAACAGCGAATCATTCGCAATATCTGGTTGGGGATCGATAACGAACTGCCCGATGAAAAGGTGGATGATACTCTGATGGACCAGGCCAATTATGCCCTGATGACGATTTTGGTGCGTCGGGGGGTATGGCCCCGGTTCCAGTATCAGTTTGAAGAGCGATTGCCTACGCTGTATGAGGTTGTTGTTGGGGCACTCGATGGGAAGACAGAATACACAGATGGCATGATAGCCTGGCTGCGATTTGCGATAGCCGGGTTGCCCGAAGAGGAAGCCGAAGAAGCTTATCGGGAATGGGAATGGTTTTTGAGCAACGATCTGGATGCGGACATTTTCTAATGACCTGGATACAGACTAAGACCGGTAAAAAATTTGACTTTTTCAATCCTACTTTGGATAGCATTTGCATTGAAGATATTGCTCATGCATTGGCTAATTTGTGTCGATTTAGTGGTCATACCAAGATGTTCTATTCAGTGGCCGAACATTCAGTCTGGGTATCGGTCCAGGCCCCTCCTGATTTGAAATTAGAGGCTCTGTTGCATGACGCAGCCGAAGCCTATCTGGGGGATGTTTCCAGACCGCTTAAGAGAATGTTGCCCCAGTATAAACTTCTGGAAGGAAAGATCGAGCGTAGAATTGCAGAAAAATTTGGATTGGTTTATCCCTGGCCTGATGCTATCAAAGCAATTGACAATCGGATGCTGATAACTGAACGGAATCAATTGATGGGGAGATCGTCATGGACCTGGGAAGATGAGGCCAAACCTTATGGGATAGCCGTAGCATGTCTGGAGCCGGTGCAGGCTAAATTAGCCTTTATGAGAACCTATCGAAAATTAGTGCAAGGAGAAACACATGAACTCGGTTGATATTGTTGAATTAACGCAAGAAATGTTGGAGTGGCGTGAACTAAAAACGCAGTTAGATGACCTGGAAGCAAGGATTAAGATGAAGGTTCTCAGGCTGCAGAAGACCCAGACGGTGGCCGATGTTAGGGCCAGTTATTCAGGTGGGCGTAAAACCTATGATTACGAGGGTGCTGGCCAGGCTGCATCCCCTGAGATTATAACCGCCCATACCAAAACGGTAACAACTGTTGATTGGCGTAAGGTGTGCCGGGATGCCGGAATCGAAGCTCCGGTGGCCTCGAAATCCGATCCGGGTGTGACGCTTAAGTGGGTGAAGTAATGCCGGTAGACCTGGATCGATTGCATTTTGTTGTTGAGAACTGGCCTCGTTTATATGGTTTGCGCAGAACCGGCCGTACTTACGCCAGTTGTCAAAATCTGGCCGGGATTATAGCGACCGCTCAACCCGGAGAGGTTATCATCTATCCTTTACCGATAGCAAATTGGATTTATCATATTTCCGCAATGGTCAATAAAGTTTTGACCGAACAGGGGATACCTGTTTGGTGGCGCAATCAGTTCACTCTTGAATCTGGTGGAGTTTTTGTTTATTTCCGAGTTTGCCCCAGGCAAGAAGATTTGTACTTTGCCACTCGGGGTGCGGATTATATTGTAGATACATTTGGGGA
Source organism: Candidatus Altarchaeales archaeon (assembly GCA_014729705.1). Lineage (GTDB taxonomy): Archaea > Altiarchaeota > Altiarchaeia > IMC4 > SCGC-AAA252-I15 > WJJK01. Next base: position 3,351 of record WJJK01000095.1, read on the forward strand.
ATACGAAGAA
>WJJK01000096.1 GCA_014729705.1 Candidatus Altarchaeales archaeon
AATGAAGTCATCATCATCCCCATGGTAGTTCACAAGAGAGTGATTTTCGATGAAAAAAAAGTACTTAAACGTGAAAACGAGAAGTAGTGCAACCAAAAAACCTGTTTTCCCCTCTAACTTATAGTTCATCTTCAACTGTAACAAACCAAACCAATCTTAGGTATTATTGGTTTTTTTTGTTTGAAAAAAAAACCGGGGGTCTGGGTTAAGCCCCTGCGTGATCCGGTAAGAGGGTGGGGCCCAAAAAAAACACATGAAAGTGTATTAAGGATACAATAAAACGTATCTATGCTGCAAAAACACTTATAGTATGAGGATTTTTCCCATCCCCCCCAAAACATATTGTTTTGCTTTTGCACCTCCGTCTTCTGAGCATCGGAAGTATTACTCATACAGCCGCTCATAGCCGACACAAAAACCAAACCCACTAATACCCTACTCCTCATTTTCCACAGCCAAGAAAAAAAATAGTGTTAGACTTACAGGCCCCCCAAATATTTAATTAATAAGCGTTGTAGAAACGCTTTTTGGTGGAGGGGTTTTTTTAGTTTATGTGTTTGGTGGTAGTTTGTATGTGTTTATTTTGAATAAGTATTCTTTTTTTGTGGGTTCGGTGTTTATGGGCGGGGGATGATGTTTCCGTGTTTTTCTGTTGACAACGACGGGGATGGTTTCTATTCATTAGAAACAATTTTTGCTTGTTTCTGTGCACTAAAATCACATTATGATTTTGAGTGTTGCTTGGGTGGTTGTGTTTTTTTTTCTGTGGGAATTTTTTTGCTTTGGTTTTTTTTTGTGAGACTAGGGGTTTGGTGTGTGTTTCTTCCGCTCCAAGCCTCCTTTTGTTTTTGCTATCGTATTCCTTTGTCGTCTACGACAAATGTTATCCGGTTTCGTTGTCTTGTTTTTACGTGGTAGCGGCTGCAACATCCAACATGGCTGCTAGGCTGTCGCAGACTCCTAGGCACTCGGTGAAATCACGGCAGGTCCTGGAGCGGCTTTAAATACTTGTTCTCATCTAGGGGCAACAAACCCGTAGATACGATGAATTCCTCAAGGAATTCCTGCACAAAAACTGCTCAAACCAGTTTTTCGTAATACCCTCACCTAAACAAGGTTTCTGCAAATCCGATTAATAAGGTATCAACAAGGTAACCCCTACTTCCATAGAAATTAATATATTTCTAATATTAATTCCTGTAGTACACCATGGTTTATGAAAAAAAGGTTACCGTATTAGGTTACGGTAATCCCCTGCACCAGTTATTGCCTGAAGCCAGGAAGCATCCACATACCTTTTTCACTGCGATTGATTTGGATTTACCCCCTCCTAAGGCTTTAGGGGAAGTGGAAAACATACATTTCATGAAAGACGAGTTTATGGGGGGGCTTAAGAAGCTTAGGCAGCATTCACAAGACAAAATAATCTCTGAATTGAGTCTAGGATACTATGGTCGGATGGGCCATAGAACGTGGGATAGGCAATACACTCAGCAGGTGGTTGATTTCGCGAAAACCCGGCTGAAGCCTGAGGGCAAAATAATCTCATATGTGATGGAAGGGGACTGCGATAAAATACGTGAAGTCTTCGAAAAAGCAGGTTTAAAGGTATTCAAAGAGAAAATAACCGATCAGCAGGCGTCGGAGGGTCCGTGGATGAACATGCTTCAAATACATCAGGGGGTTCCAATATCGAAGATAACGGCTAGAAAAACCCATAAATAAGTTTATTAACCCCTACACTCTAATGTTATTTTGTAGAATTGCTTCATATGAATTTAACCAGGATTAATTCTCCTAGACTAAATTAATGTGCTTTTTCTACTAACCGCCTTATACGGGCAAAAAAATAATTATGGAGGTGAGAATACCATGAGTGAAGGAACAGTCAAGTTTTTCAATCGAAACAAAGCATTCGGTTTCATCAACGGCGACGACGGAAAAGATTATTTCGTACACGAAACCGGATTAGCATCCGGAGTAAGCATCGATGAAGGAGATCGCGTGAGCTTTGACATAATACAAGGCGACCGCGGACCCAAAGCCGAAAACGTTGAAAAAATCTAATAGAATACAAACATTTTTTTTATTTAATTTGCGAGGGCGAATAAGATACTTCCCGCCATCACGGCAGAGAGTATTCTTTCGCCTGCTTGTTTTTCTTTTAAACTAATAACCCCCAACAATACCCCGAATACAACGGCTCCGATGTTAGCGTGAGGTTGTAGATAAATACCGGCGACAAAATGATCGCAGATACACCCCCCTACCGCCATACGAAAGCCAGCTTGTCTTAGGATTTTTTTTGTCAGAAAACTCCTTACACTGTGAAAAACAGCTGACAATAAAACCAGCAGCACAACAAAAAAAAATCCATGTAAAAGAAAATTATGGTTTAACCTCTAAAGAAGGCTTCACCCCCCTGCAGAGTTTGAATCCACTCACCTATTTTTATTTTAAATTCTTCCCCTGATTCTAACTCCTCTTCAGCGACTGCTAAAGCACCCACCACCTCCGAGTTCGGCGTCATTTTACGGACAGCCTCAAAGGCTCTCTTTGCACCCCCACCCCCCATGGTGGCGAAAACAGCTATTTTTTTGCCGTCAAGGTTATTTTGAGCAAGATACTGCCTTACTGCGGGGGTTATGCTGAAAGCCCAAACAGGGGATCCCAGGAAAACAAGGTCATAATCCTTTGGACAATATTTCGGTTCAACTAACCGTGTTTACCTCTAAAAAGGATTTTAAACAATTTGGCTGCGGGAAACCCCCCAAATTCCCTGAGTTGTTCTATCTCCGCCTCTGTTTGTTTTGCGATTTCTTCCGCCACCTTCTGGGTGTTCCCTGTTTCGGAGAAAAAAACAACTAAAGACTTCATTAGATTAAATTATTGTCTGGTAATTATTTAAGAGACTTTTTAAGATGAGATCTGAAGCCCGTAAAATAGTGGTCAACGACTTAATGCAGAGAAACTACGTCTATCATTTGACGGAGCCTGCAGGCAGAAACTTCCACCCAGACTTCCAACCCCAGTTAACCCCTAAAAGGATGCTTGAGTTAGGGGTGTTCGGCGGCAAATACATGACTGATTGCGGGGATGAATACCCTGAATCCTGGTTTAAAAGCGCTAAACTAAGTCCCCGGAAAAAAACCCCCCAAATTAACTTCTTTAAAGTCGACGCCTCCCTCCCCTTATCTGAGTGGAGACGCAGGGGATGGATATATTGGGAGGACCCCCGCGGCTGGTTCCAATGGTACTGCCGCTACTACCGGGGCAGACGATGTGAAGACGATTTAAGGCAAATCAAAAGATGGGTTGCCATGAAACGCCACCTAACCCAGGTTCAGAGAAACTGCGCAGCAAAAGACCTTGACTGCCGAAGAAAACAAAGGCAGGCGCTGCTTCATTGGGCCTATGATTCACGGCAAATATAGTTCCCCTCACCTGCGTTGGGTTTGAATACGAGTATACTCCGACTTCAGCCTGCTTTTATGGCCTGCCTCAACCCCTGCTAATCTTTGACATAGTCTCTTGACATCCGAATCACCCACTTGATCCGCCCATCCCCGATAGGCTTTCTCAGCCTTCCCCTCCGCCTCAATGGCATACTCCAAAATTTTTTTTATTTGAGTGAAATACTGGGAACCATATGATTTCACCCCGCTAAACAAGTCAATCCAGGTGGGGGATTCATATATGACGTTGATGCCCGCCTCAAGACCTTTAAGAAGTCTTATGTGGTTTTGCTCCTCTTTACTGAGGGCCTCGAAAACAACCTTTAACTGAAGTTCAGAAACTTTTTCAGCCGCTTTCTTGTAGAATAAATAAGCGTCATTCTCTTTTTCCAACGCTGCCTCAATAACCTGTTTTTCTGTGAGAGACATAGACATATGAAATTAATTTGTTTTCGGGACATAAAATAATTTCTTATCCCCGCAAATCTCTTTTAAAATCCAGTTTCTAGGAGCATCATCCATGAAATCAGGCGGAGTGTAGTCGTAGTGGTCAACCGAGAAACTAATCCTAGCCG
>WJJK01000097.1 GCA_014729705.1 Candidatus Altarchaeales archaeon
CTCGTTTGAAAGCAGGTTCTTCAACACATCCCCCACGGGCTTCTCCATATCGACTGAGGGAACCGAATTCTTAGCGTAATGGGAGATCTTGTTTTCCTGTGTTTCATCAGGCAGGTTCCTCGCATCCACAATACCCACGTAATTTCCCGAGGAATCAACCACAGCATAATGGTTTTTATCGGCGCTGTGTATGTAGCCCCAGAATTCGGCTAAACTAGCCTCGGAGTTGGCGAAGGCAAGGTCATGGCACATTATGTCGCCCACCCGCTTGCCCTCAAAGGATTTCTTCAACGCAGCCATACGGGTTTCATTGCCGCCTGCGAAATAGATGAATCCTCCAACGACCGCAAGGAAGATGTTGTTGAACAAGCCGAATATTATCATGCCGGCTGAAAAGATTTTCCCGAAGAAACCCGCAATCCGTGTGGCCTTAAGATAATCAATCCAAAGGGCTAAGATGCTTCGGAAAACCCTGCCCCCATCCATGGGAAAAGCCGGCAGCATGTTGAAGCCACCAAGAAGTATGTTCAAGTTAATAAGAAGGCTTAGGAAGGCTCCGGCTTCGGTCAACGAGAATCCAGGGGAAACAAGGCTCTCAAGAAGCTGGGAGTAGCCAAAATAGGGGGCGGATAACACTTTAAGTAAGGCGAAAGAGATTATGGCCAGAAAAAAATTAGACAACGGGCCTGCGAGACTCACCTTAAGCTCGGTTGAGGGGTCATCCGGAAGCTCTATGCTAGCCAGACCGCCTATGGGGAGGAGGAGTATCCGGGGTACGGGCACTCCCGATTTTTTTGCCACAAGGGAGTGTATGAGTTCGTGGAATAATACGATTGAAAAGACTGTCGCAAAAAAAAGGATGTGGTTGAGGCTGAAAGACAGGAGGAAAAACAGGATAAACAACAAAAAAGTAATATGCAACTCAATGTTTATACCCCAAACCCTAAATAAACGATAAGACATGCGCATTTCAATCCACAAATAATTTATCCTCTCGCAATCGCAGTTACCCCTGTGCGCGCTATCTCCTTTATCCCAATAGGCCTCATCAAAGAAATTAAGGCGTCGATTTTCTTAGCATCACCGACAACCTCCACACTCATGCTTTTAGGCGAAACATCCACGACATTCCCCCTGAAAACCTCGGCGTACCGGATTACCTGACTCTTCTTCTCCTCCGTTGGGGCGTTAACCTTTATTATGCACAGCTCTCGGATGACGCCCATATCCTTGTCTAAATCAGTGACCCGGATTACGTTCGGCAATTTATTCATCTGCTTGGTGACCTGCTCAAGCACATGCTCATCGCCACATGATACGATGGTCATGCGGGCTATGCCTTGGTTGTCGGTTGAACCCACGGTTATGCTTTCTATGTTGAATTTGCGTCTTGCGAAAAGCGAGGCTATCCGCTGAAGCACCCCAGGCTTATGTTCAACCAAGACCGTGAAAATATGTTTGTCCATAACCTAAATCCCTTATATAGTTGGAGTGTTTTATTGAATATACGTTTTCAGCCAATAAAAAATGCAGAAAAAGAAAAGACAATACCCAGAGGAGGGAGAGCTTATCATCGGCACCGTATCGGAGATATTCGGGCAGGGAGCCTTCATAAACCTCGATGAATACAAAGGCAAAAGAGGAATGCTCCATATAAGTGAGATAAGCCTGAAGTGGGTTAGAAACATAAGAGACTACGTCAAGGAAGGCCAGAAAGTGGTTCTGCAGGTCCTCAACGTAAGGGAAGATAGAGGACATATCGACCTGAGCCTCAGGAGGGTTGCAGACGCTCAGAGAAAACAAAAACTTAAGGCTGTAAAACAAAGGCAGAGGGCTGAGAAACTCGTTGACTTGGTTGCAGAAGAACTGGGTAAAGACTCGAAAAAACTTTTCACAAGTATAGAGAAAAAAATCGGCGACGAATACGAGACGGTATACACCGCCTTCGAAGCCATAAGCGAGGACGAGAAAAGGCTGGATGAACTTAAACTTTTGCCTGAGGGGGAGGCAACGGTGCTTCTTAAACACATTAAAGGCAGCATCAAACCCCAGCAGGTGGAAGTCATAGGATACCTTAAACTCACAAGCACACGCCCAAGGGGCGTGGTAGACATTAAAAACACGTTAAGTGAGGTGGAAAAACACGCCCCCAAAAACTGCGAGCTTGAAGTGAACTACGTCTCAGCGCCGACCTACAGGATTAAGGTGAAGGCTGCAGACTATAAAAAAGCCGAGAAGGCCCTGAAAAACACCGTGGATCAGGGAATAAAGTTCATAAAAAGCCAGAAGGGCCACGGGGAATTCCAAAGGGAGTTAACGAAACCGTGAAAATACTTAGATGCCCTGAATGCGCAAGATACATGTTGGACGACTACTGCATGAAATGTGAAGTGCAGACGCACACCCCCGAGCCTGCGAAATACTCGCCCCAGGATCCATGGGGAGCATATAGACGTAAAATGAAGGCCCAAGAAAATGGATGCAGCTGAAATAAACTACATAAAAAAACCGCAGTTGAAAAACACAACCCTCATAGAGGGTTTGCCTGGAATAGGTTTAGTGGGTAAACTTGCAACAGACCACCTGTTAGATGAACTGGAAACCAGTAAATTCGCGGAATTAACTTCATGCCATCTGCCCCCTCAAGTCACAATACAATCGGATGGGACGATAAAGCTTGTGAACATGCAGTTCCATTACATGCAAAGACAGCGGGGGGACCTGGTTCTTTTATCTGGGGATTTCCAGGGGATAACCCCTGAGAGCCAATACCTGATTTCGGAGAAAATACTCTCTGAAATGATGCCCCTTAATTTAAACAGGATATATACCTTGGGGGGGTTGGGCACAGGCTCCGTCACCCACAACCCGCGGGTTTTTGGCGCCGCCACCAGGAAAGATCTTGTCTCAGAACACGAGAGGCAGGGCGTCATATTCAAGGGAGGGGGCGCTATATTCGGGGCCTCCGGATTATTGCTGGGTTTAGGGGAGCGCAGGAGCATAGACGGAGTATGCCTTATGGGCGAGACCCATGGACAGATAATCGACGCTAAATCCGCTGAAGCCGTGCTTAAGGTTTTAACCCAGATGCTTGGTTTAGATGTGGATATGACGGCTTTAGAGCAGAAAGCCAAGGAGACTGAGAA
>WJJK01000098.1 GCA_014729705.1 Candidatus Altarchaeales archaeon
GTAAAGTGCCGAATCAACTACGTCCATTGTGGGGAATGCGGTGGGAGAGTGAGCGAGTGGTTCACTCCTGCCGGAGAGAAGTTGTGGTGTAGACTATGCAACACACAAACAGACTGGAACTCTCACGAGGAGTTCCGCACAGCACGCTCCCATAGCTCAGTCGGTTAGAACAGCTACCTGATTTCTCCGCTCTTATGCGTTTTAGGACGAGTCTATTATCAGAAGTACTGGAAGGAAAAGTATACGGCGGAAGCATAACAGGTATATGCACTCGGCTGATATCCGAGAGATAGCGAGTTCAAGTCTCGCCCGCCGTACCAATAAGACAGAGGTCGCTAGTTCAAATCTAGCCGGGCGTACCACGGAGGGAACTATGCCATCTAGTACATCTTGGCGCGCCTGGCGTTGGTTCTGGTACTGCAAGGAACAAAATAACGCCTCGGATTGGAAGGATCACTGGGCTTGTGGGGCCCGTTCCAAATTCACTTATTCCACACGAGAGGAAGCGGCACGAGCCGGGGCGAAGCACGGATACAGGACTTGCCACGAAATTGGCGTCCAGTGCATTCAACCTCGCCGGCGGCGAAAGACTGGGAGAAAAAGTGGCTGATAGAATCTTCAAGGGTCGCCTAATCACCACAGGCGACATCCACGAGGAGAATCAACAGGCTTTTTCGGAAGCCTCGGAGGAACTTCTGCAACCCCACAGGGGAGGGCTGGTCCCCTTTCACGTCCTCCAGGACATTCTGGCAGCGACGGAGAAGGCAGTGGAGATTCGCGACGGTGAGATCTACATTCAGGCGGGGGACTACCTCGCGGTAATCAAATCCAACGGCGACCTTGAGATCGCCGCATCCTGAGAACAAAGATGCGCCCCGATAACCCCAACTTTAGACCTTGTGCGATATATCACCACCGACAGTGGACTAACCAGCCGGCAGTACACGTCGGCCACGACGCTGTAGGCGAGGGCTGGGGCCCGATCCTCGACGAATTGGATCACCAGTTCGTAATGGCCACGGGAATAGGGACCGACAATCATCGCAAGATCGAGGTTCTTCAGATAAAGGAGAAGTTTGGGGGTTTACGGGTCTACGTAAATGCCACACAGTTGACCGGGGCCGAACGGATTCGAGTGATAGAGGCCATCGACCGGGCCGAGGAAAAGAGTTTCCAAACCTGCGAGAAGTGCGGTTCTACGGAGGGCGTGGAAACCAGAGCCAATAAGAACGGCCGATTTAGCCGGGTGGTTACTCTGTGCCAAGAACACCACGAGGAGCGAGATAACCTCTTGCCTGGACAAAGGCTGGATTTAGGCAACGGAAATACTATAGTTTAGTTGAGTGTCTAGAGGTAAAGTATAGAGCAGACCAAGGGCCCGTAGTTCAGATGCGAGAACGCCTCGTTTGCACCGAGGAGGTCGTCGGTTGGAGTCCGACCGGGTCCACAAATCCATGAGAGGTTTCCCTAAGTATGATAGATGTAAGACACATCAACTACACACACCGCATAGGAGCTTTATGTGTACTAAGGAAGAGTGGCAGGAGGCGGCAGATAGACGCCTAGCAGACCTTGTAACTCTGAGAACCTACGTAGAACAGATGGGCGATTTAGTCCGGGCTTACCGCTATGCGAAGGATGAGGACGCCCAAGGGGACGCCTTGGAGGACCTCTTCCTTCTCATAGAGAAAGCCAGGGAGTCCTGATATGTCCGCAGACAACGGTGTCTATATCCTGAAGACCAAAGCCGAGGATCACGCCGCTACTCCGTTCGAGTACCGGGTTATCCACACCGCAAACATAGAAGAGATCTACTGGGACGCCGAAGGCGCATGCTACCGGGAAGATGGACGCTTCACCCCTGAGGTCGCCTTTGAGTACTTCTGGGCAGCGCCTGTATTCACCTCATCTTACGAGGCCTGGGAGCACGCCAAGAAAATGGCTGCTTCCATTTCGGTTCTTGAGTACGGCATCGGTATGCTGGAACATGGGGACCAGTTATTTCAAAGTTTCACCCCGGGGGAGCTGGAGGAGTTCTTCAACAGAGCAGAGAAAATCCTGGAGCAGCATCGGCGGGACCGCGAAGAGAAGCGACAGAGAGATCTAGAAGCCAGAACTGTTCGCCTACCGGCCCACTCCCAGGTAGAAATGGTTGCAGGAACGATCAGCTTCCTCGATGAGGAGAGCGGCAAAACAGTTCGTGCTCAAGTCCGCAGGCCGATATCTTTCCGGCTCTCCGAGGAACTCGAGGTATTGAAGATAAGATAAGGCGCCGTAGCTCAGCCCGGTAGAGCAGCTGGTTGAAGCCCAGCGTGTCCCTGGTTCAAATCCAGGCGGTGCCTCCAAAGGGGGTCGGATGGTGGAACTGGTCCCACCACCAGACTGTAACTCTGGCGCTCTAACGAGCATTGTAGGTTCGAATCCTACCCGACCCACCACACATTGACACGGGAGCGTTATTATGTTCGAGTTTCGTATAAAGGAAATCATGCCCCACGTATATCACCTGCACTTTAGCAGCCATTATGAGCTGGCTATGAGCTTCCTCCGCTTTGAGGAGTACTACGAATCCGAGAACGAGAAGTACCGCAAGCAGATCTTTTCCCTCGACGACTACATGGAATGGTACGCAAAGACCCATGGGGAAGGCGTCTTCACCTACCCCGAAGATTGGGGAGGCTTCAACGTTCCCAGTTGGGCCCTGCTTGGGGTCCGCCGGCAAGAAAATCGTATTCCCGACGTGAACAAGCACGACCGACGCATGTTCATGCTGATAGACTGGATTGCGGACCGGGAAGACCAAAGCTTCTACTTCATAGGCACTTCGGAAGAATGCATTGACGGGGATCACAAGGACACTCTGGACCACGAGATAGCCCACGCGCTTTATACAGTGAACAAAGAGTACATGAAAGAAGTTCAAGCACTCCTGCAGGACTGGGAAGCTGGAGAGAACCACAAAAAGAAAGATCTGAGTAAGGCACGCCAAATACTCAAGGACGTGGGTTACCACAGCTCCACCGTAGACGATGAGATCAACGCCTACTGTTCTACGGGGCTTTGCGAGGAGCTGGAGGAAGTAATCTCCAAGAAAAAAATGAAGCCCTTCCAGAAGCTTTTCAAGGAGTACAAGAAGAAATGCCTGTCCGAAAAGTCCAAGTAGCCTTCGGCTTCACAGATGGGACCTGGAGGGAAGTAGAGATAGAGGTTCCAGAGGAAGAGGAACGAGTTCTGGACGAGGACGAAGTGCGAGAGGAAGCCCTACTACTCGCACGTCAGATGGAGTTTGACGGAAAGATGATCTCTTTCCGTTCCGTCCTTCACATTAGCTCCCCCGAGGGAGGTTATTGTGAGGAAAGTTGGCCATACTAAAGGAGGGATGCCGGAGCGGTCAAACGGGCCCGCCTGGAAAGCGGCGCGGGGTAAAACCCACGGGAGTTCGAATCTCCCTCCCTCCGCCAGAGCGAATCCAGAAGGGTGTGGGCAGGGATGCCCTGGCACGGTCTGCAGCCCGTCGGTTCAAATCCGGCCACCCTTCTTTCATTTGAAAAGGAAGAATGCGGCTGTGGTGGAAAGGTAGACACAGCAGCTTGAGGGGCTGCCGGGCATAAGCCCGTGTAGGTTCGACTCCTACCAGCCGCACCAAAACTATAAGGAAGGAGCTATAATGCCCAGCAATGACAAGAAGTGGCACAAACAC